>JBMOHZ010000110.1:0-7455 GCA_049317585.1 Paludibacter sp. | reverse complement strand
CTAACCGTTCTTTAGCAATTTGTGCCAGCCACAATTTGAATGGTTCAGCTTTAGGGGATGGAATTGACTGTATAAATCGGAAAAGTTGCTCTGTATCAAGTGCATCTGTTTTATAATACTTCCCGTCGCGCGAAAGCATTTTCAGTTGACTACAATTTGTAGTCAACTCACTTCCTTCTTTTAGAAGTCTATTCTTTAATACACTCCAATATTTACGTGGGTTTGGACTGTCAGTCAATACTTCCACCACATCCACTACAGAGAAATACCATTTTTCTTGTTCATCGTCCCAAACAGTACGAACAAGTTTCTCGTCAAACAATTTAATTTCAGGTTTTTGAGTCATACTTTAGGATAAGTTTTTATGAGTTGAAAGATTATTCGAAGCAAATATTTTATAAGATAATAGTCAATGCAAATATACTAAACTTCTTTGTGATTGAATAATTAAATGTACTGAAATAGTATTATTTTAGATTTCAATTATAAGACAAAGAGAGCATCAACCAGATTAAAATCAGATTGATGCTCTCTTCATTATTCCCCTTTAGGCTTCGACTTGAGCTCAGCCGAACGGGTTAGGGGTTGTTTTTTACTTCACTTCTACCCCATTTGTCACTACAGTACTTGGGCGGATAAGCACCAGTTTTCCATCGGCATCTTCGGCCGAAAGTATCATGCCTTCGCTCATAATTCCGCGTAGTTTGCGGGGTTCGAAGTTGGCTATAAAGCAAACCTGAGTGCCGATTAGCTCTTCGGGATTTGGATAGTATGCTGCAATTCCCGAGAGAATGGTGCGTTCACCCATTCCATCGTTCAACTTAAACTGAAGTAGTTTGTCGGCTTTGGGTACTTTCTGACAATCGAGCACGGTGGCTACACGAATATCCATTTTCATAAAATCGTCGAATGCCACATTTTCTTTTACCGCATTTGGTTTGAAAGCAGCCGCTTCGTTGGCCAATTTGGTGTCGAGTAGTTTCTGAACTTGCGCAGCAATGGTTTCGTCTTCAATTTTTTCGAAAAGCAATTCGGGCGTTCCCAGTTGGTCGCCAGCTTTCAATAAATCAATTCGACCGAGTTCTTTCCAATTGAAAGTTGATAGATTGAGCATGGTGCGCAGTTTTGCTGATGTAAATGGCAGAAACGGTTCGAAGGCAATAGCCAGATTAGCAGCAATTTGCAAACTGAGATGCATAATAGTTGCCACACGGTCCATATCTGTTTTGGCCACTTTCCAAGGTTCGGTATCGGCTAAGTATTTGTTTCCGATACGTGCCAATGTCATAGCTTCCTTTTGCGCATCACGGAAACGGAAATTGTTGAGCAATTTTTCCACATCAGCTTTTACGTTTACAAATTCTTCGAGAGTAGTCTTGTCGTATTCGGTGAGTTCGCCCAACGCAGGCACTTTGCCATCGTAATATTTTTGCGTAAGCACCAATGCACGGTTGATGAAGTTACCGAAAATAGCCACCAATTCATTGTTGTTGCGTGCCTGAAAGTCTTTCCAGGTAAAGTCATTGTCTTTAGTTTCGGGTGCATTTGCCGTCAAAACATAGCGCAATACGTCTTGTTTGCCTGGGAATTCTTCGAGATATTCGTGCAACCAAACTGCCCAGTTACGCGAAGTGGAAATTTTGTCGCCTTCGAGATTCAGGAATTCATTAGCAGGCACGTTATCGGGTAAAATATACGAGCCTTCGGCTTTTAACATAGCTGGGAAAACAATGCAGTGGAACACAATATTGTCTTTGCCAATAAAGTGGAGTAAGCGTGTTTCATCATCTTTCCACCATTTTTCCCACGATTCGGGCAGCAATTCTTTGGTGTTGGAAATATATCCAATCGGCGCATCGAACCACACATACAGTACTTTTCCTTCGGCTCCTGGCACAGGTACAGGAATTCCCCAATCCAAATCGCGACTAACGGCGCGTGGCTGCAAACCCATATCGAGCCAACTTTTGCATTGTCCGTACACATTTGGTTTCCATTCTTTGTGATCTTCGAGTATCCATTTACGGAGCCAAGTTTCATGTTGATCAAGCGGCAAATACCAGTGTTTAGTTTCGCGCATTACTGGTGCAGCACCACTGATAGCTGATTTAGGGTTAATTAAATCGGTTGGACTAAGCGATGTACCGCAGGCTTCGCATTGGTCACCGTATGCATTTTCGTTGCCACAATGTGGACATTTTCCAGTAATATAGCGGTCGGCAAGGAATTGTTGCGCTGTTTCGTCAAAATATTGTTCGTTGGTTTTTTCAACAAAACCGCCTTTATCGTAAATGGTTTTGAATATACCCGAAGCTACTTCGCGATGCGTTGCCGACGTGGTGCGCGAATAAATATCGAAGGTAATACCAAAATCTTCGAACGATTTTTTGATAATTCCATGATAACGATCCACAATATCTTGAGGTGTAACGCCTTCCTTTTTCGCTTTTATGGTAATTGGCACTCCGTGCTCGTCGGATCCACCAATAAAAAGCACTTCTTCGCCCTTTAAGCGGAGATAACGTACATAAATATCAGCAGGAATATATACGCCAGCTAAATGTCCGATATGTACAGGTCCATTGGCATAAGGTAAAGCAGAAGTTACGGTGGTACGTTTGAATTGTTTCATCTTTTTGTGTCGATATTTATTTAGGGGTGCAAAGATACAGACAAATAGTAAATATTCAAAAAAAAAGCAATTTAAGTGATTGATAATTATTATTAAAATATTTATTGCATCTTTATATCCTAGAATAATTTTAGTAGTATTGCTTTTTTATTAATTTTGCAGGAATTAAAAATTGTTTTATCAATGAGTATTTACAAAGTTTCAGTTCTTGTTCCGATATATAATGCTGAAAATTATATTCAAAAATGCGCCCATTCGCTTTTGGCTCAAACACTGGAAAGTATTGAGTATGTTTTTGTTGATGATTGTTCGGCCGACAAAAGCATTTCCATTCTCAAAACTGTAATTGAACAGTACCCAGATAGAACTAACGACATTAAAATTATTACGCACAATGTAAATAAAGGCATATCAGCAGCTCGTCAGTCGGCATTTGACGTGGCTACAGGCGAGTATTTGCTTGCTATGGATAGCGACGATTATATCGAAACTGATATGCTTGAAAGTCTGTATAATCATGCATTAGCAAATCATTCAGATATGGTTTTTTGTGATTATATTTCTGAATTTAAAAACGAAACAAAAATACGGAAAATTCCTTTTAGCACTGATAAAAAAAAGCAAATTGAGTTTGCCATTCGTGGTAATTCGGCACTTTGGAATAAGATTTTTAAACGGTCAATTTTGGTCGAAAACAATATCCGAACACTGACTGGAATTGACCACGGCGACGATTTAGCTGTATTGATTAAACTGCTTTATCATTCAAATCAAATTAGTTATTTACCAAAACATTTTTATCATTACATTGAATCAAATCAGCATTCGACCACCAAAAAATTTAAACCAAAATATATTGATGACAGACTAAAACTGGTAAACGAAGTTGTTGTTTATCTCGAAAAAGGAGGCCTAACGTTTCAAAATGAAATTTTACTTATGAAATCTCTCCGAAAAGCAAAGATACTGATGTTGACACATGGTGATAAACAATATGTAGATTTATTTCCCGAAATAAACAAGCATTTTATGACTTTAGATATGAATATTAGCCTGAAATTAATGCTTTATATATCGAAAATTAAAAATCCGCTACTACAAAAATATTGTTTCCAACTAGCAAATTTCCGAAACAAGTAAAATTCATAGTTTTATCCAATTTCCGGGTACTAAATTACGGATGATTTCGGCATGTCTGCCTGATGCATACCACTTTTTAGGAGCAACTACCATCTTGTTTTCAGCATTGTTTAACCACGCTCCCCACCAACTAAACGAGCTGTTAGCGCAAATATTATGTTTGCACTGACTCATTAGAATCATGTCCTTGTACGAGTTTTCGTTTGTATTATGCGATAGTATCGAAATGTTGTAATCTAAAGCCGAAAACGCATTTTTTGTCCATTCGAGGTCGTTGGTAAATATGTAAAATCGAGGATTTTCAACCGAATTACTTATTAATTTCAAAGCAGGTAAGTAATACGACTCCATGTTTAAAAGCTCAAAAACGGACTGCTCGTAATCTCCTCTACGGATGTGAACTGATACTGAATTACAGCCATTTATCTTCTCAATTAACTGTTGGTTCAAAATGTCAACTGGCTGTTTCATCTGAAAACAAGTACGAATTTCAGCCTCGGCCGATAAAAAATAATCTTGTGTTTGAAAGTAGCCGTACAAATAAGTATTGTCCTTCAGCGTATCAAAGGCTTTATTGTACTCAAAAAACACATCTTCGCGGTATAAGCGAAGTCCTGAACAGAAGCGTTTAATTTTATAAAGTTGTTTTAGGTATTCAGGCGAATGCCAGAGATTTGGGATATATTTTCGCAACTCTTTTTCTGTCGCTATTTGGTCGCCAATACAAAAATGATTCAATTCGTAATCTCTGAATGTCAATCCCTCTTTTGGCGTTCTATCCACCAAGTGACTTATATCAAGTTTTAGCTCCACATTTAGCCGAAGTGCTAAAGCTTTGGCCGAAGCGTACTGAAACATTTGATTACCCAAACCTCCAAACAAACTAATAAGAATCATATTTCTGAGTATTAATTTAAAAGTTACGTTCGACTAACTCAACGATTTTTTTTCCATTCAAAAATACCACAACCAAAGCTACAACCCAGATTATTGCTAATTTTATCCTCGGTAAGTGTTATATTTTCGTGTAAATCGCCTTTGTCATCCACATACGAAAAACTCAAAAGTTCAAAGTTCGGGCTGAAAAAATTCAATAAATAATCAATCGAAAATACCCTATGTGCATTAAATTCAATTCGTTGTAGACCAATTGGAACCGAAAAATAAAACAAACCACCAACAGTCAACATTTGAGTTATGTTTTTAATAGCTTTTTCGTGACCAAAATAGTCAATAGGATCGCCATACCTGCCTAACCCAAAATGCTCAATGGCATGCAATGATGATACTGACGAATATGCATTAATCATATTTGCAGGCAGTTGCATTAAATCGGCTTGTCTGAAAATGATATTTTTGGTTTTGCTTATTTGTGGACGAATATCTACAATTTCTACTTCCCTGAAAACGGCAAGATGCGCCACAAATCCATCGGTTCGCGAACCAATATCAATATGATTTATGGGATTGTTTTCGTAAATTTTTCGAGCTACATACAAATCCTGATGAAAATAATGCCCTGACATAACGCCTGAATTAGTAAACCTATCGCTAAACTGAGGGAAATTTCGACCGAAAATAAAATCAGTGTTACCCGCTTTATGTTTTTTTAGATTGCGCAAATCATTCAAGTAGAATGGTATACCTTTAATCGAATTTTTAAACACAAAAAGATTAATACCGAATAATTTAAAAAAGAATTTGATGCTTTCTATGGTTTTTTTCATGCTTGAAAGTTTATTTTTTTAACTATAAAATCTTTTATTTCGGTGAAAAAACTAAAGTAAAATTTCCATACTGAAAATACGTATAAAATGGCACATGTTAAAATTTGGCACATAAGTAAATAACTTGCAGTGCTTACAAAATAAGAGAGAAGTGATGCCGTATAGCCAATTGCAATTGCAATAAGAATGCTTTTGTAAATATCGTTGAATTGATGTTTAAAATAATACATTAATTCGGATTTAATAATAATGGCCGATACCAAAAAGGCAATAAAACAAACAATGGCATAACCTCGAAGCATTACCAGGATTCCATATTTAAAACATAAAACAATGGCAATTATAATCAAAACTTTTTTGGTTAGTTCAATGATAAATGTGGTTCTTGACTTTCCTCTCGAATTAAGAATATTGATATTCATTAAGTAAAATGGCGTAAAAATGGAGGCTAAAACCAATAACTGGAAGTAAGGAACCGAAGCTAAAAACTTGGACGTAAGTAGAACGCTTATAAAAGGTTTTGCTACAAAATAAAGTGAAATTAGAACTGGAAAAACAACTATTGCCACTTTTTTTATTATTTCGCGATAAATCCGTAAAAGCCGGTCATTGTCGTCCTGAATTTTGGCAAAAAGTGGGTATGTACTAGCTGATAAAACCGATTGAATTGAAAAATTAAATGTTTCGCTTAACTTATTGCCTTGTGTATAAAATCCAACTTGCTTTATTGGATAAAATAAGCCCAGTAGAAATAAGAAAATATTATTAAAAATGGCATTAAGTAGTGCTGTGATAAGCAAGTTGAAACTAAAAGATGCAAATTCTTTGATTATCGAAAATTGAAAAAGCAGCTTTGGTTTCCATTTAAAAAATAAATTGAAATTGATCCATCTAATAAAAACAAATAAAGTTTGTTGGGCTACTAATGCCCACACACCATACTTATTCAGTGCTAGAAAAATACCAACACTCCCACTAAGTATTATCGACGATATATTGATAAAAGCCAGCGTTTTAAAGTTCAATTCCTTGGTTAAAATTGTAGCTGGCACAAGGCAGAATGAATTAAAAACAATGACCAAAAAAACAACTCGGCTAACGTCAATTAATTTAGGTTGATGGAAATAATTTGCGATAGTGGGAGCTGAAAAATAGAGTATTAGGTAAATGGAAATAGAGGCAATAATATTGAAATAAAACACGGTATTATAATCCGTATCAGTTGCGTTTTTTTTACGAATAAGAGCTTGCGTGAAACCACTTTCGATAAACACATACGATAGTGTTACAAATATCATCACCAATCCGATAATTCCAAACTCTTCGGGCGATAATAGGCGAGCGTAAATAAGTCCAATAATTAACTGTACTGCTTGTTGTCCAAACCTGTCGATTGAAGTCCAGGTAAGTGCATCAACCATTTTTCCTTTTAAATTGTCTCCCATTTTTTATATTTTACCTTCAAAATCCGCACATGCTTTTTCGTAATCGTCGGGGCGACCGATATCGAGCCAGTAGCCGGAATGTACTTTTACAGTGGCTGGCTTTTGGTTTTTAATCAGGTCGAGCATCAGGTGGTCGAAGCCGTAAAACTGATTTTCGGGGATAAAATCAAGTATCTGTTTGCTAGCCATATATACACCCATACTTACATTGTAGGTAGTAGTTGGTTTTTCGATAAAGTTTACCAGTTTATTGTCGGCTCCAGTTTCCAGTACGCCATAATCCACTTTTTGCTCGCGGGTGTAAGCCGAAACGGTAAAGATATTTCCTTCGCTCACATGTTTGTCGTAAAAGGCTTCGAAATCCAAATCGGTGAGTACATCACCATTCATAATCAGAAAATTATCGGGTAAGTCGGATATCAGTTTGAGCGGACCCATAGTGCTTAGCGGTTTAGTTTCGAGCGAATAGTCGATGTTGATTCCCCATTTGCTTCCATCGCCACAAAATGCA
>JBMOHZ010000109.1:0-7468 GCA_049317585.1 Paludibacter sp. | reverse complement strand
TGCTAAACTGACGTACGGGCAACCGTACCACGAGTTCGAATCTCGTAGCTTCCGCAAAACAAAAAAAAGCCGAAAAATTATTTTCGGCTTTTTTTGTTGGGGAACAAATACAATAATTATTGAACAGCTGGTGCAGCTGGTTTTTGTTCGGCAGCTTTTCTCATTTCTGCACGAATTTCTTGTAATTTTTTGTATTTTTCATCGCCTAAAAGTGTTTTCAATTCAGCATCTTGACTTGTGCGAATTTCTTTCATTTTAGTCTTAAAATCAGGACTTTCCTTGTCAACTTCAGATCTGAATTTTTTCATTTCCACGTCCTGTTTAACCATCAAATCTTTTAGTGCTGTTTTTTCAACATCGGTTAATGCTAAATCAGTAGCCATTTTTTCAACTCGATTTTCGATACTTGGTCCTTTTGGTTTTTGTGGACCTGCTGGTTGTTGGGCATTAGCAACTAAAACAAGCATAAATAATGCTGCGAATAATGCAATTACATTCTTTTTCATAAACATTTAATTTTTTGTGAATAATTTATTTTAAATTTATTGTAGATTTATCATAGACATATTATGAGTGTAAAGGTTTAAATTCATTTCAAAACTTTTAAAACTTATCAAAAGTGTATAGTTTTTAGCCAGTAATTCAAAAACAAAATCCAAAGCTGATAGTGCTTATGGTAAATACGAATTTTAATTTATGTTTAAAGTAAACTCATTTGCGATAGCTTTTTTTTGTTTCGTACAAAAATGTGTACCTTTGCACATATAATTATACTATCCATGAGATTTGACGAACTTCCTTTATGCGATGCTGTTTTAGACGGCTTGCAAGCTATGAACTTTAAAGAGGCTACTCCGGTACAAGCCGAAACTATCCCTGTTATTTTAGCCAAACGTGATGTAATAGCCTGTGCGCAAACAGGAACAGGTAAAACTGCTGCATTTATTTTGCCCCTTTTACACAATTTGCAATCGGAACCTCACGCCGAAGACAAAGTAAATGCCATAATTATGGCTCCAACGCGCGAATTGGCACAACAAATTGACCAACAAATGGAGGGTTTCTCCTATTTCACAAGCTTTTCGTCGGTGGCAGTTTATGGTGGTAGCGACGCAACTGCTTGGGAAACACAACGACGAGGTTTGCAAAATGGGGCTGATGTAGTAATTGCTACTCCTGGCCGATTATTATCGCATATCAATTTATATGAAATTGACTTTTCGCACGTAAAATATTTTATTTTGGACGAAGCCGACCGCATGCTCGATATGGGGTTTTTCGACGATATAATGCAAGTAGTGAATCGTTTGCCTAAAGACCGTCAAACAATTATGTTTTCGGCTACCATGCCACCTAAAATTCGTCAACTAGCCAAAACAATACTCAACAATCCTGTTGAAGTTAAAATTGCCGTTTCGCGTCCACCCGATAGTATTATGCAAACGGCTTATATATGTCACGAAGCACAAAAGCATGCCATTGTACGCCACTTGTTTATTGAGCAAGCACCCAATAAAGTGATTATTTTCTCAGGTTCGAAGTTGAAAGTAAAAGAGTTGACTAAAACATTTCGTCAGATGGGTTTATCGGTTGGCGAAATGCATTCGGACTTGGAACAATCGCAACGTGAGCATATTATGCATGAGTTTAAAAATAACCGTGTGAGTATTTTGGTTGCTACTGATATTGTTTCGCGTGGTATTGACATTGATGATATTTCGTTGGTTATAAACTACGATGTACCACACGATGCCGAAGATTATGTTCACCGAATTGGTCGTACAGCACGTGCAAGTGCCGAAGGTATGTCAATCACTTTTGTAGCTACCGAAGAACAATATAAATTCAAACAGATTGAAGTTTTTCTGGAAAAAGATATTTTTAAAATTCCATTGCCAGCCGAATTAGGCGAAGCACCTGAATATGAACCTGAAAAAAACCGATTTGGACATAAAAAATTTGCTTCAAGCAAAGGCCATTTCAACAGAAAGAAACCACAACGAAAATAATAGTCAATTAACGTATTTATAAACTATGTTACTTAGCAAAACATCCTTGTATCACATTTTAAACCGATTAGCATTTTTTACGGTACTAAATTTCAGTTTGAATTTAGTTGGATTATGGTTTAGTAAACTCATTACCAAAGAAAATTTTCTTTATCCCGAAAGCATTTCTAATGAGTTTGTCATCCCCATTATAATTCAATCAATTGTTTTTGGTTTGAGTTTTGCTGCTGCCACTATTTTTCTTAAAAATAAGAAATTTTCATGGCTCGCATTTGCTGCTGTTCAGTTTGTATTGCTCCATTTGGCATTTGTCACAGGTCTCAAATTTACGGGTGGTTTGCATTTCGAAACGCTTATTAACCATGCAGGCTTACGCTATTTGAGTTATAACGGACAATATTTAGTTGAAGCATTATTTACGAGCAAACCTTTAAACGGAAATTTCGAAAATGGAATTTTTGCTCCTAGTAGCACTTTACAGCTTTATTTTCAATGGGTTATATCTATAGCAATATATTATTTTGCAATTTCGTGGGTCAACGAAAAAATTTCAACATTTTTCAGTGTAAATAAATCAAAAATTATTGCCGAATAATCAATTGTTTTGATTGTTTTTTTATACTTTTGCCAATCTAAAAAGAAGAATTTATACGATTAATTGATTAAAATAGAAATTATATGAAAAAAACGAGTTTATTGTTTATAGCAATGGCATTGAGCGCAATATTATTTGCTCAAAAACCAGTAATCGCATTTGATGTAACAAGTTACGATTTCGGAAAAATTGAAGAAGAAGAAGGAAAAGCAACGTTTGTGTTTAATTTCACTAACAAAGGAAATGCTCCAATGGTAGTTAACCGCGTACAAGCATCGTGTGGTTGCACTACTCCAACATGGACAAAAGAACCAATTGAACCAGGCAAAAAAGGCTCAATAACAGTTACATACAATCCGGTTGGACGACCAGGAGCATTTTCAAAATCAATAGCAGTTTACAGCAATTCAACCGAAGAACAAGTAAATTTAATGATTAGAGGCGAAGTTATTCCTAAAGTAACATCCGATAATGAATCGATGCCATTGGTAATGGGCGACTTACGTTTGAAAAATAAAATTATTCAGATGAATAATATTGAAAAAGGAAAATCGCAAGTTCGTATGTTGGAAATACAAAATGGAAGCAATAACGATGTGCGTCCAACAATTGAATCGTTACCAGCATACATTACAGCAGTGGTTACTCCTGATGTTATTAAACCAAAAGCTGAAGGTAAAATAACGTTTACACTGAATACAAAAGTTTGCCCAACCTGGGGACCTCTAATGGATGATGTGTACGTGGTTATAAACGGACAACGTAAATACAATGAAGATTATAAGCTAACTCTTTATTCCAATATTATCGAAGATTTTAGCAAACTTACACCTGAACAAAAAAGAAAAGCACCCATTTTGGAAACAGCATCCAGAACTATAGAGGTTGGTGTTATCAAAAAAGGAAGTAAAAAGAATGTAAAATACCGAATCAGTAATAAAGGTATCAATCCACTTGAAATTAGAAGAATAGTAAATAACAATCGCGAAATAGTATTGCACCAACCAAAATTAACTGTTGGAGGTGGTAAATCAGCTTTTATTACCATGGATATTGATTCGAAAAACCTTCCAGAAGGTGATTATAAAAAAACACTGACAATACAGACTAACGATCCAGATAATTCGTTTATGATAGCTGTATTAAACTGGAAAGTACAAAAATAAAGAAACTAAATAGTTAAGAGAGCCAGGTTAAATTTTTACTTGGCTCTTATTTTTTAAACTAGAGTATACAAATTTCGTAAACGTGCACTACAAACACTCACATCCCGAAAATGATCCAAACTTTAAATCGTTAATTGTAAACGATGGAGTTGAATCAGTACCTACTGTGAATCCATATTTGCAGCCACGGCATAAAAAACAACTCACTGTTGATGATTATGTTACAGGCATCCGCAATGGTAATATCTCCATACTCAGTAGGGCTGTAACATTGCTCGAAAGTTCACTGGCCGAACATCAACACACTGCACAAAAAATTATAGAAAAATGCCTTCCTTTTGCAGGAAATTCAATTCGTATTGGCATTACAGGTGTTCCGGGCGCTGGTAAAAGTACGTTTATTGAATCGCTGGGTATGTATTTGGTAAAGCAAAATCATAAGCTTGCTGTGCTTGCTATAGACCCTAGCAGCGAACGTACCAAAGGAAGTATTTTGGGCGATAAAACTCGCATGGAAGAGCTTTCAGTAGCTCCTAACGCATTTATTCGCCCTTCGCCATCGGCTGGTTCACTTGGTGGTGTGGCCCGCAAAACCCGCGAGAGTATAATTCTGTGCGAAGCGGCTGGTTTCGACACTATTTTTATCGAAACAGTTGGTGTAGGTCAATCGGAAACTGCTGTGCATTCGATGGTCGATTTTTTCTTGCTTATCCAATTAGCTGGCACTGGCGACGAGTTACAAGGCATTAAACGTGGCATTATGGAAATGGCTGATGGTATAGCTATTAACAAGTGCGATGGCAGCAATATTGACAAAGCAGGACTGGCCAGGGTTCAATTTCAGAATGCTTTACGCTTGTTTCCTGCTCCTGAATCGGGATGGGTTCCCGAAGTGATTACCTGTTCGGCAATTGAGTCGAAAGGAATAGATGAAGTTTGGAATATGGTGTTGGATTTTATTAGTTTCACAAAATCGAATCGACATTTCGACGAAAAACGAAACTCGCAATCGAAATACTGGATGTACGAAGCAATAAACGAACATTTGAAATCAAACTTTTATCAAAACAAAAACATAATTCAATTGCTACACGAAGCCGAAAAAAACGTTTTATCAAATAAGATTAGTTCGTTTGTTGCAGCTAAAGAACTATTAGAAAAGTACTTCAATAGCCTAAATAAATGATTACAAACAATATATCATACTGAATAATTGCCCATTAAATAATACTATGCAACTTAACATCATTCATAATCAATCGTGCCTCGAAGGTTTACGTGCTATGCCCGATGCCTGTGTTGACTTATTATTTACCGATCCACCTTATTATCAATACAGAGCTCAAAATGTGCAAGGACTTAAAAACCACAAAGATGTAGTAACTGAGTTCGATTTTGATGGTTTTAAATCGGAAGAAGAATACCTGCAGTTTTTGGAAGAAGTATTGATTGAATGTTATCGCGTATGTAAACCCGGAGCTTCTGGTTATTTATGGTGTGGCGACGATTTTGTTTCGTACATTAATCGTATGGTAACGCATGTTGGCTTCAATTTCCGAAAAGTGATTCACTGGCACAAAACAAATCCATTTCCGGCCATTTACACGCGTAAAATGTATGCCAATAGTATGGAAATGCTTGTTCATTTCTCAAAAGGCACACCAAAAACATGGAACCATAAACCTGTAAACGAAATGCATAACTTTATCCAATCGCCAATTTGTATGGGTAGAGAACGCACCATTCACAAAACACAAAAACCACTGAAAGTGTGTATCCCATTTATTGAAATTAGCAGCAACGAAAATGACCTTGTTTTAGACCCATTTATGGGCTCAGGTAGCACGGCAGTAGCATCAAAAATGCTCAAGCGAAATTTTGTGGGATTTGAACTGAGCGCTGTATTTTGCGAAATAGCCAACCAAAGACTGTTAAATACATAAAATAGCCGACTAATTATTGTATTTTTTCCAAATCGTAAGGAGTTTCCTGATACACAAAGTAATTCAACCAGTTAGTAAACAAAAGATTAGCATGACTTCGCCACTTCACAACTGGCCCGTTTGCAGGATTGTTATCGCGGTAGTAATTCA
This sequence comes from Paludibacter sp., assembly GCA_049317585.1. Lineage (GTDB taxonomy): Bacteria > Bacteroidota > Bacteroidia > Bacteroidales > Paludibacteraceae > Paludibacter. Next base: position 1,605 of record JBMOHZ010000109.1, on the reverse strand, counting down.
TCGGAATATTAATAGGTAAACCCTTTAAAACGTCGCGTTGATACTCTGTATCAAGCGTATTGGGCGAATACTCTGAATGTCCCGTAATATAAAACTCACGCCCATTGCGAGCCATAACCATATAAACACCCGAATCAGCCGACTCGGACAATAAGGTTAAATCGGGATTTTTCAGAATATCTTCGGCTCTAACTTCGGTATGCCTACTGTGAGGAACATAAAAAACATCGTCGAATCCTCTAAAAATTGGGTTATGTGATTGATGTTTAATGTGTTCGAAAACGCCAAACATTTTAGCCTCCAATGGATACTTGGGAATGCCATAATGGTGATACATACCCGCCTGCGCTGCCCAGCAAATATAAAAAGTGGACGTTACATGCGTACGAGCCCAGTCAAAAATACCCGTAATCTCGTTCCAATAGGTAACCTCTTCGAAAGGTAGTTGCTCCACTGGAGCACCCGTAATTATCATTCCATCGTAATTACTCTTTTTTACCTCATCAAAGGTTTTGTAAAACGACATTAAATGTTCGATGGGTGTATTTTTCGAAGTATGACTTTCCATGTGTAAAAAATCAATCTCGAGCTGCAAGGGCGAATTCGACAATAAACGAATTAGATCCGTTTCGGTCGTAATTTTAATGGGCATTAAATTCAATATCAGCAATTTAAGCGGACGTATTTCCTGAGTCGAAGCTCGTTCGGAGTCCATTACAAATATATTTTCCTGACGTAAAACATCTACCGCAGGAAGCGTTATAGGAATATTTAAAGGCATAATTAATAATATTTTCGGTATAATTTCCAATACGCAGCACTGCCTACGTATTCAGCTAAAAATTCATTCAGTTTCTTTTGCAATTCAGTTGCTTTTTTGTTCATTGTCCAAGCTCCTTCTTGTTGAAAACCAATAGCCAACGAAAAATTCAGAGTAGGATATACGAGCTGCATTTTTTTAGCTAATCGTTCGCTACAAATTGTATATTTTATTATTCCATCAGCTACCATTTTCACAGCCACTTCGGTTGTCGAGTTTTTTAATTCCGACACATAAATTGTATCTGCAATATCGTTGGACAAGTTAGAAATCAACATTTTATAGGGCGAATTAACTGGCAAATATATGGTATCGTTAGCCAAATCATATTGCTTCACTATCAGTTTACTGCTATCATTTCGCTGTACAAGTACTTGTTTGTTTACCTGCAAGGGATCCGAAAAAAGCAATTGCTCTTTGTATTCCACCGTGAACGGAATCATAGAAGCTAGAAGATCATATTTACCTTTCATTAAATCTTCAACCGACTGTGCTACATCATCATTTTCCGAAATTTCGAGTTCAACACCTAGTTTATCGGCAAAAACTTTAACTATCTCATACTGAAAACCATAAACACTATCTTTTTCTAGTTTAAAACCTAGTGAGCTATTATCAGTCAACACTCTAATACGACCCGAAGTTACAATTTTATCCAGATCACGAACCGAATTAGTTTTAAATACAGCAAAAATAAGACTTACAAATGCTATAATTGCTACAATTATTGTGGCTGGTTTAATTAGCTTTTCCATTATTAACATCGTTTTAATCATAAAAGTTCC
>JBMOHZ010000108.1:0-7593 GCA_049317585.1 Paludibacter sp. | reverse complement strand
ATTGACCCTACCGAAGGTCTTTTAGTTATGAACTTTATTCCTGTAGGTACAGGTATCGTAATTCCTGCTACTAAACCAGCCCCAGCTGGTGAGCCATTTTTCTTGACTCATTTAATTAAATCAAGTTCAAAATTATACGTTTCAACTTATAACGATGGAATTTATCAGTTTACTTTAGGTGCAACTTCTGTAAACTCTCCAAGCGCAACTAGCTTAAAAATGTATCTTAATTCGGCTCAAACCGAGTTAAATGTACACGCACAATCGGGCTCTATAATTTCAATCTATTCGGTAACTGGAAAATTATTAAAATCGGAGACAGCGAAACATAACCAAACGAGTATAGCTGTAAACGATTTGAGTGCCTCTATGTATATTGTAAAGGTTATATCAGAGAATGGCCAACTTTCGACAAATCGTTTTGTAAAAAAATAAAACTCATAAATTCTTAATCAACAACAATTTTAAATCAATTTATCATGAAGAAAATTACGTTATCGCTTGTGCTTTTAGTGATAAGCACGGTATTCACATTTGCCGCAGCATGGCAAAAATTAGACCTCGCCAAAGTAGGTGGCGGAACTATAAACTTAAATATCAATCGGCTCGAATTAAGTGAAGGTAAGCTTTATGCTGCCACATTTGACGGCATTTGGGTTTCTCCATCAGCCAATGGTGGCGATTGGGAAGCTTTTGGGTTACAAGGACAAAACGTTTCTCATTTAAGTTTCGGTGCTATGAAACTTGCAAATATAATTATTGTAGCTACTGACGATGCGACTAAAACAGCCAGCAAACTGTATAAATACAATGGTAGTACTTGGGTAGTTACTAACTTGAATCCAACTGGCGTTAAAACTTTTGGTGGCGTGAATACAGCAATGACTCAAATTCAAGATGCAAACAACAATACCGTAATTATTTACCCAACTTGGGGTGGTGGTATTTGGCGCTCAGCCGATGGTGGCGATACTTGGACAAATTATGCGCAAGTGGCCACAGCAGAAACAGATAATAATGGGAATCCTTTAAATGCTTACAAAAATGTTTTAAGTGTTCGTAGTTTTCCTGGAACAACAACGCTTTATGGAACTGATAAAGTTTCGGGATCAATGCAATACATGATTTGGTCAACCGATTATGGTGTGACATGGAACAACAGAGCTGTTGGTAATTTTTTCAATCCTTATTCATTTTTTGTTCGCAAAGTAAATGGTGTTGAATACATGTATTTTGGTGGTCAAAATGGAAATGGAGGAGTGCTTTGGTGCTCCATGGATGGTGGTGTAAGTTGGCAAGGATCGCCTACAGCTGGTGTCGAATATTGGGAAGTTCGTAAAATTATTGGCGATGATAATGGAAAAGTATATACTCTTAACACGATACATACTGTCTATGTTTCGCAACTTAATAATGCCACAGCTGGTTGGGATTTAGAACAGGGATTGTACATGGAGACTTTTGCTCCTGCCGCTACTGGAATTACCATTCCTACAACAAGAGTGGCACCTGCTGGCACCTATTATTATTTGAGCGATCTTGTTAAATCGGCTACCAAGCTCTATGTTTCGGCTATTATGACTGATGGCATCTATTATTTAGACTTAACCAACACGGCTGTAAATAATCCGAAAGCAAACCAACTGTCGATTTTTGTAAATGCTGCTCAAACAGAGCTAATTGTAAACACCGAAGCTGGTTCCAATATTACTATTTACAGTGTTACAGGCAAGTTGCTTCAATCCGTAATGGCTACAAGTGCAAAAGCAACAGTAAACATTAAAAACTTAAAAGCATCGGTTTATATAGTAAAAGTAATTTCGGCAGATGGACAACTTTCAACCAACCGTTTTGTAAAAAAATAATTCATTTAAAATTCAAAATCAATCATGAAAAAACAACTAATTTTTCTATTACTATGCTTCTTAATGAGCAGCAATAGTATTTTCGCATCAAACAATCCAATAGCCGATTTTTACAATGGCGTTGAAGGTTATCCGGTATGGGTTAACGAAGTGAACTGGAACAATGTAATTACAATGACCAACAAAACATCTGGTGCTGCTAACTTTGCCGAATTTAAAGCACAACGTGATATTTTGTACGCACAAGGTGGTGGCGTATTATATTATCCAGCTGGAACATATATTTTCAATATTCCTGATGGACCAAACGATGAAGGATTAATGCTCAAAAAAGGCGTTGTTATCGTTGGTGAAACTCCAGCTGCCGATAAAGTGGCAGTAACTGGAAAAAATACGACTACAGGTCAGGTCGACTTAATGAACCATGGTTTAGGAAACATGCCTACCAAATTTAAATTTACCCGTCGTTTGTCTGATTTTGGTACTGCCACCGATAGTATTCCAAAAATGTGGAATTGCATAGGACAAACTAAAGGTGCTAACGAAACCAGTTTAAGTCAAAATTCTCACATGGGTATTTCTTGGATTGAAATGGAGTTTGGATACATCTATTTTGGAATGGACTTTTCCGATGGTTGGGCATCAACATGGGGATATCCAATTACAACTCCTGCCACTTTTACATCATATACAGGTGGATTAGGCAAACAATTAAATGGTTGGGATGCACGTATTCCTAATGGAACGCACTTTATGGATCCATTTTCGGCTACAAAAGTTTGGGCATCATCTGTAGGTGTTGTTGCAAGCAAAATATTTGTGTTTGGCGTAAAAATGACAAACTGCACACCGCCTAACTATGTTTGTAACCGTATAAAACAGGCTAAATGGAAGCAAGAAAATGGTGGTTGGCGCTTTGGTGCCCGAATTGGTATTGATGCCAAAAATGTGTTTGTGGCTAATAATGTAATTGATTATCCTACAGCATGTTTTGGTTATCAGGCACCTACCAGCGCACAAAACACAACACCTGCATCTTATAAATGGTTGGTGTACGATTATGCCAATGCTATTGGTATTGATGTAAATAAAAACTTAGTATCGGCTTGTGCCAATCGTGCGCTTGTGAACCAACAAGAGGGTTTTTACGAACCAAACGTGATAATCCGTGACAACTGGATATACAACCACGGAAATAAAGGCATAGATGTGGCTGGAACATGGGTAGTAGTAAAAGGCAATGTGAATTATCGTCATCATTTAGGGCTCTCTGTTGCTTATCCTTATGTTGCTACCGACCAATTACATTATGCTTTTGATGGTTGGAGTTATAGTACAGCTGAAAGTTCTGCAGATTTATTAGCTCGATTTATCGATTACGGTGGACACAATGTGTGGTTCGATGATAATCGTTGGTGTGGTACCGGTTCAAGAGGAAACGATGGCGAAGGTATTTTGTCTCAACGAAACAACGCTATTGAAGTGTATTCTGTAGCTATTACTAACAACAAACAAGCAGATCTTAACAATGGAGAGTCTGGTTATATTGGCCCTTGGGATACTTATGTTATTGGTCTGTTCCAGGGATGGAATAACATAATGGGAAATGTTGGAGCAAATATCTGTGGTGTAAAAGCCAATTACGGACAGGATATTTCTAATATCGAAAACTATGGCTTAAATGGAACAACTCCAAGTCCCTTGTTTTGTGGTCCAAGTACAATTGTAACAACTTTAACAGGACCACAAGATTGGCAATCGGGTTGCCCTGCAAGTACTCCGACAACTCCGACAATTTCTAAGTTAGTTTATAATTCAACGACTTCTGCTGTAGAAATTGAATGGTCGGATGTTGCAAACGAAACGGCTTACCGTGTGGATCGTCGTAAAGTTGGAACTACCGATTGGTACACCATTGCTTTCCGTCCACGCACCGAAACATTTAAAGATAATACCGTAACAATTCCAAAACCGGCTGCCAATACAGGTGATGGATTGGATGCGCGTAGTTATCCATTACAGGTAAACTTAATTAATTTACGCAATTGGAACGATTACACCGCTGTAAATGGTAATTACGAATACCGCGTAGCGGCAATTAGCTGTACAAAAGATGATGCTACTTATGCCACAGCTGCTCAGGCGGTAGGCACAACAGCAATTTATTCACCTTCGGCCTTGGTAGTGCCAATGACTGTTCACCCAAATCCAATTAACAATACGGCTACCGTTAATTTTAATTTGGCAAAAGGTGTTTCTACCAGTATCACTCTGGTTGATTTGAATGGAAAAATGGTAATGGAAATTGGAACAAAACTCACCAACAAAGCTGAGTTTACAACCGAAAATATTGCCAATGGTATGTATTTTTTACGCTTAGTTGATTCTAAGGGTCAATCGAGTGTAACAAAAGTGCTTATTCAAAAATAAATAATTTCACCCCTCATTGTCTTTATATGAGGGGTGATTAATTTTCTCAACAAAAAAACAGTAAGATTATGACAAAAACAATACTTAAAAAAAAGTTTATTTTACTCGCTCTGGGTTTTGTTAGTTTAACTTTATCTGCTGCAACTTACACTTACACTTTTCCGGCACAAGTTTACACAGCATACGACACTCAAAGTTTAGGAGGTATTGACTGGACGGCTACAGCCACAGGACACACCACATTGGGTTTTGGTTTTGATACTGCAGGCGCAAAAGGTCAGCAATTTGGTCAGTCTGTAACTCCAACAACTGTTCCGACTGATCTTAGTTTATCAACTTCCGGAATTTCGGGAACGATATCCTCTGTTATGATTCGCACAGCAAGTTCCGCCGCTACTGGAACTATTTCTATTTCGGTAGGTGGTGTTGCTTTCACTGTAGGTGGAGCTACTTCGGTAGCTGTGCCCAACAATAATGCAAATATTACTTTTATCGGCTCAGGAAGTGGACAAATTGTTATCAGTTGGGCGCAACCTACAACAAAAAAGGCAGTTTTTATCAAAACAATTGAAGTTACTTATGATATTACTTCTGGTATCGAAACTATCAATAGCAATCTTTCAGTTACCGCTGCAAACGGCCAATTGACTTTCGAAGCGAATGCCGGCGATAAAATACAAATATACAATGCTTTAGGCAAAGACATACTAACCAAAACTGCTATTGATGGTAAAAATTCAATTTTGTTGGCTCAACGAGGACTTTTTATTGTAAAAGTGGGAAATAGGCTTTCGAAAGTGATACTTTAGGAAACTCCAAACTTTTATCCTGATAGCTATCGGAGTGATATTCCGGATATAAATTTACATACATATTAACTCCTTTTTACCAATGAGCCGAATTAATAAATTTCTATTTTTAGTAGTATTATTTTCTACTCAATCAGTTGGTATTTTGTTGGCACAATTGCCTTATCAGCAAACTACTTTGAGTTTTGAGCAACGAACTGAAGACTTGCTTTCTCGCTTGACTTTACAGGAAAAAGTGGATTTAATGCGCTACGATTCGCCTGCTGTGGAGCGGTTAGGGATTCCTGCGATGAACTGGTGGAACGAGTGTTTGCATGGCGTGGCACGAGCAGGTATAGCAACTGTTTTTCCACAAGCCATAGGTATGTCCGCCATGTGGGATACCAATGCCATGTACAATATTGCCAATGGCATTTCCGACGAGGCACGTGCCAAATACCACGAGTTTTCGGATAGAGGCAAGCGAGGCATTTATCAGGGATTAACTTATTGGACACCCAATATCAATATTTTTAGAGACCCACGGTGGGGGCGCGGCATGGAAACATATGGCGAAGATCCTTATCTGACTGGCGAATTAGCTGTTCCTTTTATCAAAGGATTGCAAGGTAACGACCCCAATTATTTTAAACTCATAGCTACTGCCAAGCATTTTGTGGTGCACAGCGGACCCGAATCTACCCGTCACAGTTTTGATGTATGGCCCAGTCAGCGCGACATGGCCGAAACCTACACACCGCATTTCAAAAAATCGGTTGTTGATGGTAAAGTGTATTCGGTGATGTGTGCTTACCAGCGTTTCAGAGGTTTGCCCTGTTGTGGTAGCAAATACCTCGAAAGTTTGTTGCGCGATAAATGGGGTTTCAAAGGCTATATTGTGTCCGATTGTTGGGCGATAAAAGATTTCTACGACAAAACCGCTCATCACGTGGTGGCAACTAAAGAAGAGGCGGCTGCTATGGCTGTAAAAGCAGGTACCGACCTCAACTGCGGCTCCACTTATCCAGCCTTAGTCGAGGCGGTTAAACAAGGGTTGATTACCGAAAACGAATTAAATGTGTCGGTGCGTCGATTGTTGCTGGCTCGGATGAAACTCGGACAGTTTGATGCCGACGAACAAGTGAAATACAGTAAAATTCCCTACTCGGTGGTGGATAGCAAACCGCACCAACAGTTGGCGCTCGAAGCTGCACGTAAATCAATTGTGTTATTGAAAAACGAAAAAAATATTTTACCACTGAGTAAAAATCTGAAAAACGTAGCCGTTATCGGCCCAAACGCAAACGATTTGGAAGTGCTGCTCGGTAATTATAACGGTTATCCATCCAACCCAAAAACACCGCTTGATGGCATAAAGGAAAAATTGCCCTATGCTAACGTTCAATTTGCCCAAGGTTGTGAGTTGGCGGCCAAACTACCCGCTTTGGAAATCATTCCATCCCGTTTTTTATTCACCGACGAAAGTTTAAAAACACATGGTTTGCAAGCCGAATATTTTGATAATATCATTATTAAAGGTACGCCAAAACACAGCAGGATTGATGCCAATGTTGATTTTGTGTGGGGAGCAAAAGCACCTTTCGCCGATTTAAAATACGATTACTTTTCGGTGAAATGGAGTGGCGTTTTAGTGCCTGATAAAACAGGCGAATATGCAATTGGTGGCGAAGGATTTTTAGGATTTAATCTTTATTTAAACGATTCGTTAATCGCAAAATGGAATTCGGAACATCATCCACACAAGGAATATGAACGATTGCATTTAGATGCCGGAAAAAAATACAAAATTCGCGTTGAGTATTTCCAGAAAAATACCGAACACGCCATGATGCGCTTGCTTTGGACTGTTCCCAATCCAACTTTAAAACAAGAAGCCATTGACTTGGCAAAAAAATCGGATGTAGTTATTTTATGTATGGGATTGAGTCCACTGCTCGAAGGCGAAGAGATGAAAGTGAAAGTAGAAGGATTTGATGGTGGTGACCGCTTGGACATAAAACTGCCCGAAACGCAAAGTGAACTGATAAAAGAAATATACAAATTGGGCAAGCCTACCGTATTGGTTTTACTCAATGGTAGTGCTGTTGCTTTCAATTGGGAAAAGAAGAATATACCTGCCATTGTAGAAGCATGGTATCCCGGACAAGCTGGTGGAACTGCCATTGCCGATGTGCTGTGGGGCGATTACAACCCTGCCGGACGCTTGCCATTGACGTTTTACAAATCCATCGACCAGATACCAGCTTTCGACAATTACGATATGGCGGGCAAAACCTATCGCTACTTTAAAGGAGAACCACTTTATGAATTTGGTTACGGACTCAGTTATTCAACATTTGAATATTCTAAATTACAATCACCCGACGAAATAAATACAAATGATAGTTTGCAAGTTTCTGTTAATGTAACAAATACAAGTTTGCGGGATGGTGAAGAAGTGGTGCAACTATATGTTTCTCTGTCCGATTCCAAATTCCCTGTTCCGACAA
>JBMOHZ010000107.1:0-7604 GCA_049317585.1 Paludibacter sp. | reverse complement strand
GAAACGATTTACAGTTAAAGATGGACTGTTTACAAGTGCTATGCTCGAAGGAATGTATGTAGACTCCGCAAACGATTTGTTGTATGTAGGCACAACCAACGGTCTTAACATTATTAACACGGCTGGTCAAAGCAGCAATCCTTATCCTGCTAAAGTTCAAATAGTAGATTTTTTAATTTATGGAAAATCCATTAAAAGCAATGCAGCTAAGTATAAGAAGTTGAAAGAGCCATTGTATACCACAAAAGAAATTACGCTGAATTACAAAGAAAACAATTTTAGTATTGCTTTCTTAGCAACACATTATAATGATTTTGACAAAAACATGTATGTGTATAAGTTGGAAGGTTATGATAAAGATTCAATTACAACCGATTATCTGAGTAAAAGTGCAAGTTATAATAAATTACCTGCGGGAACATACCGTTTTTGGGTAAAAGCATCTAACAATGATAATAATTGGGGTGAAAAGCGGTATATAACAATTGTAGTAAAAGCAGCTCCCTGGCTTACAATATGGGCTTTTATCATCTATGCTTGCTTGGCCTGTTTTATCATTATAGCTGTTTTTCGTTATTTAAACAAAGAAACAAAACTAAAACAACAACTTGCAATTAAGGAAATTGAAAGCCAGCACGAAGCAGAGATGAATTCTATGAAACTACGCTTTCATACCAATATTGCACATGATATCAGAACACCACTTACCTTAATTTCGGCTCCACTCGAGGATATCAGGAATAACAAAACAATTATTGAAAACCCATTTTTGAACGATCGGATTGGTATTATTGAAAAAAATGTATCCCGGTTGCTCTATTTAGTGAATCAATTTTTAGATTTTCGTAGACTACTAAATGATGGAAGCACATTGCATTGCGAAACTCATTTTGCGCCAACAGCTTTTACAGATATAAAAGAATCGTTTGTGGGTCTTGCGAAAAGCAAAAACATACGCTATGAATTTGTAATTGACATTGTAGATCATTATTTGATTTTCGACCTGGACAAACTAACCAAAATCCTTTTTAATTTAATTTCAAATTCCTTTAAATTCACGCCCGATGGGGGCGATATTTATGTGTTTGTGGAACAACAAAATAAAAAACTCGTTTTAAAAATCGTAGATACAGGGTGTGGTATTCCTGAAAAGGATTTACCTAATATATTCCAACGATTTTATCAGGCTGCTGATTCTATCAATGGTACTGGTATTGGCTTGTCGCTTGTAAAACAACTAGTCGATTTAAGTGGTGGTAAAATTGAAATAGAATCGAAACAAGGAGAAGGAACACAAATAACAATTAATTTGCCTATCGATATTGCCTCGGAAGTCCTGCTGGATGAACCTAAAAATGAAATAAATGAAGATGATTTAGCTTTGCAAACAAAAGAAAATGAGATTGGGAAAGCGACCGTTTTAATTGTTGAAGATGATGACGACTTGCGGTCGTATTTAGTAAAAAGCCTCAATAATAAATACAGTATTTTTGAATCAAACAATGGCCAGGATGGATTTGATAAAGCATTGCGATATACTCCCGATTTAATTTTAACTGATGTAATGATGCCTCAGGTAGATGGTGTTACCTTAATAAAGATGGTTCGTAATGATTACCGTACAAGCCATATTCCAATTATTGTATTAACTGCAAAAGCTGGAGAGAACGAAGAAATTTCAGCATTGGAGGCTGGTGCAGAAGATTTTATTGCCAAGCCATTTTCTACCAAATCATTGTTACTCAAAATTACCAACTACTTACGCAATAAAAAAACTCAAAAAGGAGAAGAAGAAAAAAATGGTTACGAGATTAAACTGCAGAAACGGGAGGAGTTGTTTTTGTCGAAATTTAATAAAATAATTCTGGAAAATCTTGAAAACCCAATATTTTCTATTGATTTTTTGTGCGATGCCATGGCAATTAGTCGTATGCAATTGCATCGGAAAATGATAGCATTATTAGGTAAATCGACTTCTGAATATATACGGGAAATTAAATTGGATGAAGCAAAGAAGTATTTCGAAAAAGGTGAACGTGATATAGAAACCGTAATGCTCAAAATAGGCGTAAACAGCAGCTTTCATTTTAACAAAAACTTCAAAGCCCGTTTTGGAATGTCAATACATGATTTTTTTAAGTCGATTACAAAAGCAAAGAATACCGGGAAGTAGGCTTTGAGTTGTAATGAGATTATAAGAAAAAGATTCAAAGAAAGTTGGCTTTGAGTCTGTTTTTTTTTGTTTTAATGCAAAATAATTAAGCCAACAAATTTAGAAGTTTATTTGTAATTGCCTTTTTATTAAACGATTACAATCTATGTTACAAAAAGACACTTCGAATGATACGTTTGGACTTTTAAAAACACAATGTCAAGATTACTTTTGTATCGCAATCTTAGATTTTAAATTATTCAAAAATATATGCTATGAATCATTACTTAATTGAAATGCCTGCTATATGGACTAAAAGTTTAAACTACTTTTTTAGTTACAAAACTTATATGTTATTGTTCATTTTTGTGTTAACCTTCTTTGAAATCTCGGCACAAAACACTTTTACAACTAAAGGTAAGGTGGTTGACGAAATGGGTGAACCAATTATTGGTGCAAATGTCACTATTAAAGGAACTTCAATTGGTACAATTACTGATTTGGATGGTAACTTCCAATTGAAAACTCAAACAGGTTCAATTATCAAGATAAGCTATATCGGTTATTCGGACAAAGAGGTGAAAAGCGATGCTCAAAAACTACTCCGAATTCAACTCGAGGAAGATGCAAAAACTTTAGGTGAGGTTGTTGTGGTTGGTTACGGAGAGCAAAAGAAAGTGTCGGTTGTAGGTTCTATTTCGACTACTACGGGCAAAGATTTGACTAAAGCACCAACAGGAAGTCTTGGCACCGCCATGGTGGGTCGTTTAAATGGTCTGGTTTCGGTTCAGGAAACTGGTATTCCTGGAGGCGAAACACCTCGTATTAATATTCGCGGTATCAGCACCTTGAATGATGCTTCACCTTTGGTAATTGTTGATGGAGTAGAACGTACCGGAGGTGGAATAGCCACAAAAGACCCAACAGATATTGCTGGACAAACCTTAGGTAATGTGTCGGGTTGGGAATCTATTAACCCAAACGATGTTGAATCCATATCGGTACTTAAAGATGCTTCTGCCACAGCTGTGTATGGAGTAAAAGGTGCCAATGGCGTTATTATTATTACCACCAAAAGAGGTCAATCCGGAAAACCAGTGGTTTCATACTCCTTTAATTATGGTCTTGCACAACCTACCAATCTGAAGAACACGCTCAATTCTTACGAAACAATATTATATTCAAATGAGGCAAACTATAATGATGGTAAACCTGCCATTAAGAGTTACGACGAAATGAATAATTATCGCTATCATTTGAATGAGTTTTTCTACCCCGATTTAAACATAAACGAATATATGCTTCGTGATTATGCACCGAAGGCTTCACATAACCTGAGCTTAAGTGGCGGTAGCGATTTGGTAAAGTACTTTTGTTCGGCAGGTTATTACGACGAATCTGGGTTAATAAAAAGCAATCCGAGTTATGGATTTGATCCTAACAATAAATACAACAGGATGAACGTACGCTCGAACTTGGATTTCCAATTCAGCAAAAAGTTTTCGGCAAGTATTAATATTGATGCACGTTTCGAAAACCGACAAGGTGCTTCCAGTCCTGGCAATAATAGTTTCTGGACATCAATGTACATGTCAGTACCATGGATTTCGCCCGGATTCGACGAAAATAATCACATGGTAATTTCTAACCTTCCAGTTTCGGCTAATGGTTATCCAATTTTTGTAGCAGTGCAAAGTGGTGGTATGTATAATCGTGAGCAAATTACGGCTAATACCATGTTCTCGACAAAATACGATTTGAATGATATTACCAAAGGTTTGTCAATTGCCGGAAAATTCGCATTTGACTCTTATACAGAAAGTTGGTACAATACACGTTCGGCTCATGTAAGGGTAGACATTACCAGAGATCCTGCTACAAACGAACCGATATTTATAGAATCAGGATTTGATGGTGAGATGCTGATAAACAGACAAATGCCTGATAAGCGCAAAAAGTATTATATGGAAGCTTCCTTGAATTATGCCCGTACTTTTGGCGATCATTCCGTTACCGGTTTGGCTTTATATAATCAGGAAAAAAGACATTATTTCGAATCGGCATTCCCTGATGTTCCAGTTGCTTATCAGGGTTTTGTAAGCAGGTTGACTTATAATTTCAAAAACCGCTATTTTGCAGAATTTAACTTAGGTATTAATGGTTCTGAGAATTTCCCTGTTGGTCAGCGTTTTGGAGTTTTCCCTGCCTATTCAGTTGGTTGGCTTTTATCAGACGAGCCTTTTATGAAACCTATTAAAGCCATAAGTTCATTTAAATTTCGTGCTTCGTATGGCAAAGTGGGGAGCGACCGTATAGGTAATAACCGGTTTTTATATATACCGGGAAATTATGTTTATTTCCCGCAGCAATATCGTGGTTTATTTGGTGAACAGAGCAATATCTCGGGGGGTGTAAATGGAATTCCGGGAATCCAAGAAGGTTCGGCAGCTAACTTAAATGTAACTTGGGAAACAGCCCGAAAAACGAATATTGGTTTCGATAGTAAATATTTTAAAGACAAACTGAGTTTGGTTGTTGATGTGTTTCAGGAAGATAGGGACAATATTCTTACCAATATGGAAACATTGCCAGGATTTCTTTTTCCTAACTTTCCACACTCATGGAGTGTTTCTCCTCTCACAAAGTCATATACAAGACCAGTTAATTATGCCAAAGTGCAAAACCGTGGTATAGAGGTTGAATTGGGTTGGAACGATGACATTGGGAAAGATTTTAGTTATTTCGCAAAATTAACATTGGCTTATTCTAAAAATAATGCTGTTTTACTTTCCGAATCGAAAAAAGATTATCCATGGCTTTACAATCAAGGGCTACCATTGCAAATGTCGCGCGGATTAATTGCCGAAGGATATTGGAATAGTTATGCTGAAATAAACAACCCAAATAATCCTTATAATACTTATGAACCATTTCCTGTACCGGGTGACGTAAGATACAAAGATGTAAATGGTGATATGAAAATTGATAATAACGACAGAGTGCCGCTGGATTACAGCAATATAACTCCACGCACTACTTTTGCTGGCACTTTTGGGTTTTCATACAAGGGATTCGATTTTTCGGCATTGCTACAAGGTGCATCAGGCATGATTTATATGCCAAGTGGCTTTTCGCAGCGGTTGGGACAAGGTGGTGATAAAGCTGTTTTTGACTGGATTAAAGACAGATGGACGCCTTATAACCGTGATGGGAATTATCCTGTTTTAAGTTCGTTCGCCGAGTTGTCTGAAACGAAATCGAATTTTATACCTTCCACTTTTTGGGCGTACGATGATACCTATGTCCGGATAAAAAACGTACAGATTGGGTATGCATTACCAAAAAGTTGGACAAAGCCACTGTCGATTAGCAATATACGGCTATCGTTAACGGCTCAAAATTTAGTTACCTGGACGTTAGATGATCGCATGAAAAATTATGATCCTGAAGCATGGTCGGGTGGCGGAGGTTGGGAATCGTACTATCCCGTAATGAAAATGTTTAATTTCGGAATTGATGTAACCTTTTAATTGATACTTATTAATCTTTTTGAACATGAAACAATTAATTTCAAAAATAGCCATACTTACGTTGCTTACTACACTATTAGGATGTAATGATTTCCTAGAAAGACCTGATGCATCAGGACTTACAGAGGACGTAGTATTTAGTACAATGAAAGATGCAGATAAAGTGTTAGCAGCTGCTTACGCTTTTGCTCCATGGGGTTATCCTACATATATGGGACAAGATGGTTCTTGGAACTACGCCTTCCGCTTGATGAACCATAATACAACTAATTTGTGCGACGAAGCGCATACCCAACTTAATGATTGGTCGGTGCAAGGTATTAATTATTATTTAAAAGGAACTTTGTCGTCCGATTTACAATACCCTTATCTCGAAGATAAATGGATGTTTAACTATCAGTCCATTCGAAGTGCATTTTTATATATTGATAAAATTGACATGGTAAAAGACGGTGATGCAGCAATTATCAAAAAAAGAAAAGCCGAAGCTCGCGCTTTTGTGGCTGCCAAGCAATACGAAAACTTCAAGCGTTATGGCGGATTGGCTTGGGTGCCTGAATATACAAAATTAAGTCAAACCTATTCAACAGAACGATTAACTATTGCACAATCAGTAGATTCGTTGGTAAATTTATTGAATAAAGCTATACCCGATTTACCCGTAAAAACCGAAGGCGCAGAATTTGGTCGTATCAACAAAATAGCGGCTATGGCTTTGAAAGCCCGCACGCTTTTGTGGGGTGCAAGTCCACTTTTTAATCCATCCGACAACCAATCCTATTTTCCTTCATTTAGTCGTCAGGATTTGATAAAATATCCTACTTATGACAAGGAAAGATGGAAATTAGCAGCTGAGGCAGCTGATGCAACTTTAACGGAAGCACTAGCCAATGGTTATAAATTAATTAAAAATGGAGACGCAGGAGTTTCTTCTTTCAAAGAAGCTTACAAAGCCTCTGTTTACTATTTTCCGAATGATCCAATTCGGAATACCGAAATTATTTGGGGAACCCGACTAGCTCAAACTTATAACGAAACTGAATGGGGTAGATATTACAGAATTCCTTGGGGAAGAATGGGGACAGGATTGTTACTTTCGGTAGGTTGTAACGTTATTCCAACTCAAAATTTTGTAGATATGTACGAAATGAAAGATGGATCGGATCAGCCGGCTACTCTTTACAATTCAACTACACCATACGAAAATTTGGATGCACGTTTTTACGGAAGTATGTTCTATCACGGGTACAAGCTTGAGGGAGTTGCAAAACCTACTATTGATATATCGTTTCGTTCGGCAACAGACAAAGGAGCCAATCGTCCCGAGTCTGTGGATAATTGTTCGGGATATTATTACAGCAAATTCCTTAAAGATCAGGAAATTACTGGCGAATTATCTTTCCATAATTGTTTCTGGCCTTACATTCGTTTAGCCGAAATTTATCTGATGGCTGCCGAAGCTTGGAACGAATACGACCCTAACGGACACAAACAGCACATACGTGATATGATAAATGCTGTTCGCAACCGTGCCGGGCAACCGAATATCGAAACCATTGCCGGTTTTCAGGACACGCAAGAATATATGCGCGAACGAATTAAAAGAGAACGTGCCGTTGAGTTGGCATTTGAAGAACACCGATATTTCGATTTGAAACGCTGGAAAATGGGTGATGGATATATTGGAGGCCAAATGACAGGGCTGGATGTTACAGGTACTGCCAACAATCCTACTTTTACACGGAAACCATTGGGTGAACCACGCTTCTTTTCAAATAAGTTCTATTTATATCCATTCCCGTTGGAGGAAATTCAGAAATCAAAACTGATTCAAAATCCGGGATGGTAGGGAGATTTGATGATTTGAAAACGAATTTTTAATAAAGAAATTATTTATAACCAAATAATGATACAATAATGAA
>JBMOHZ010000106.1:0-7633 GCA_049317585.1 Paludibacter sp. | reverse complement strand
AACTTCCAACTTTTCAATTTCCTTTTCCTGACTTGTAATTGTTTTAAGAAGTTCGTTCAATTCCTCATTTTCAATTGTAGTAGGATACTGAGCTTCAACACGTTCCAGAAAATCGGCTAATATATTCATATAATTCATAAAAGCATCGTAAGCCGTTTCGTAAGTAGTACCCCATGCATCGCGGTGGCTCATATAGCGGAAATGATCCGAAGATTGCAAAAGTAGCCAATCGCGTTGTAAAGGTTTATCATTGCACAAATTAACGCGCTCTGTTACAGCATATAACTTACTCAAAGCCTCTTGTTGCAAATCATTACCAGTCCAAGGAGTAAGGTCTTTATCATTACCCACCCAACTCATTGGATATGGCACCGAAAGTGCATCAGAAGTTTCTGCCTTTTTAGTATATTCTGATGGCAATACAAAACTAATTTTTTGCTCCATAGCATGGTATGGCAAAGCTTTGAGGAAGTCGAATATACCCGATTCGGCTGAATTAACAATGCCAAAAATATCGTAACCCATTCCCAAATTTATAATATTTTCACCTTCAGGTAGAGTTGCAATCCAATTTATGAATTTTTCGGCAGTAAGTTGATTGCTGCTGAATTTAAATGCTAAATCGTCGCTCAACTTCCAGTTGCGTACTAATAATTTAAACTTTGGCAAATAAGCATGTTTATAAACGTAGTTTGGACTTTTCCAACCCATAACATGCTTTGCTTCATCAACCATCATTGTTTTATACCCCATTTTGGACACTAATTCTCCAATTTCGTCGGAATAAATTAGTTCGGTATTAAAAAATGTACTTGGTTTAATACCAAACAAGTGGTTTATTTTTTCAGAGTGTAAAGATACCTGTTTTTCAAATTCGGTAGCATTAAAAACAGATGCCAATGAATGAGCATATGGTTCAGCCAAAAAATCGACACATCCAGTTTTTGCTAATTCCTTAAAACTATCAATAATAGCAGGTGAATACTGTTCGAAAAGATCTATAGCAATACCGGATATAACATAAGAGCAACGGAATTTACCATTTGAACTACGAATCATTTCAGCAATGGTGCGATTTGCAATCAAATATGATTTTTCAACCAAATGATCAATGCGCTCATCTGTCTGTAAATCATCATAATAGTAATGATCTTGACCAATTTCGAAAAAGCGGTAACGTTTAAGCCGTACAGGCTCATGAATTTGAAAGTAGAAGCATATATTTTTCATACTATTTGTATTTTAGAACCAAGAGCCAAGAATCAAGAACATAGACTTTGCTTTGTTTGAGTTTTTTCTCATGGGTATTTAATATTTTATTGTCAATTATTAATTGTAAATTATTTACATTACACTATTGTAAATGGCTCTAACTTTTAAGCCAGCATCATACCATTTAATATTATCAACTTCTTCGCGTCCTAAGTTTCGAAGACTTGTATACATAGCTGGATATTTTACAATAGCATAAATGGCATCGGCCATAGCGTCAATGTCCCAATAATCGGTTTTTATTGCATGATCTAAAATTTCGGCGCATCCGGATTGTTTAGAAATAATGGATGGAGTACCCACTTGCATTGCCTCGAGAGGTGAAATTCCAAACGGCTCCGAAACCGAAGGCATGATATAAACATCACTTTCGCCAAGCATTTCGTGTACCTGTCGGCCTTTGAGGAAACCTGTAAAATGAAATTTATCAGCTATTCCTCGGCGAGCAGCTAAATCAATCATTGCTTGCATCATATCACCGCTACCAGCCATCACAAAACGAACACCACTAGTTTTTTGTAACACTCGATATGCAGCTTCCACAAAATATTCCGGTCCTTTTTGCATGGTAATTCTACCTAAAAAAGTTACTACTTTATCACGTCGAGGTGTTTTAGTAAACGAGTCGGCATCCGGCAATGGCTCTACTGCATTGTGTACGGTTGTTACTTTAGCGGGATTTTGGTGATATTTCTCAATTACAATTCTACGAGTCAGTTCACTAACCGTCATTATATGGTCGGCCATATCCATACCACGTTTTTCGATACCATACACGGTAGGATTCACTTGCCCACGACTACGGTCAAAATCGGTTGCATGTACGTGAATTACAAGCGGTTTACCACTTATTTGCTTAGCAAAAACACCTGCTGGATACGTTAACCAATCGTGCGAGTGAATAATATCAAAATCAACCTGATGCGCTAAAACACTTGCTACTGCTTCATAATTTGCAATTTCTTCGATCAAATTATCAGGATATCGTCCTGAGAAATCAATACATCCCAAGTCGTTGGTATGAATGCGCGAAAAATCGTATTTAATACCATTACGCAACCAAAAATATTCATCTGGATGCATCATTTTTCCAATTCTATTATTTACATATTCCCAACTGTTTTCGTGCCAGTTTACAGGAACATTACAAGCTCCAATAATTTTCAAAAAACTCTGATCTTCGTCGCCATGTGGTTTTGGAATCACAAAAGTTATTTCCATATCGGGCTGTAACGACATGCCTTTGGTTAAGCCGTAACTTGCAGTACCTAAGCCACCTAAAATATGAGGTGGAAATTCCCACCCAAACATTAATGCTTTCATTTGTTCTTAGTTTTTGTAGTTACCTATATCGTCCAACACTCTTAATACTCCGGCCACACTCATAGCAAACGACATGCCTCCATGGCCTTTAAATGGAGGATTTCCATCGAATAATTCAGGAACAGTACCTACACAAAGTTCTGTCATTTCGGATTCGATACCTGTAAGCATTCGTTCAATAAATGAAATGCCACTTTCTTTATATATACTCAGATAAGCAATACTATATGCGCCAAATGTAAATGGCCAAACTGGTCCGTTGTGATAATTTCGGTTTCGTTCAAGCATACCACCTATATAATTTGGTCGATACGAGCCGCTCTTCGGACTCAAACTCCGTAAACCTTTTGGAGTCAACAATTCTTTTGTACAAATATCCACTACGGCTTTCTTTTGCTTTTTGTCCAAGGTAGAATAAGGTAGTGAAACAGCAAAAATCATATTTGGTCGCACTTCAGGATTATTATAATTTCCATCAACATAATCGTACAAATAGGCGCCATTCCAAAATGTTTTCACAAAAGCCTCTCGTGTTATTTCAGCTTGGTAATCAAGCATATCGGCTGCATGTTCGTTACCCGAAGCGCGTGTAATTTCCGAAGCGAATTTCAACGCATTGTACCATAATGCATTAATTTCGACAATATAACCTGTACGTGGCGTTATTGGTCTGCCATCTTCAACAGCATTCATCCATGTAGCAGGTTTATCTTTACCATCAACATATAGCAAACCATTGGTTTGAAGTAATAAACGAGGATGATTTTGTTTGCGAATAAATGCAATTATTTCTTGTACAAATTCTCCATACAGTTCCGATGCTTGTGCAATGCTTTGTTTTTTAGCATATTGCTGAACAACCCAAATAAACCAAAGTAGTACATCGGGATCATCAATATTTTGCAATTTTATAGCTGAATAATCATTATTCATAAAATTCCGTAGCTCTTGGATAGACGTTTGCATTATAGCATCGAAATAATCCAAGCGGTCGACCACCAAAGTGCAACCTGGAAGCGATACAAACTGGTCGCGAGCACGAGCACCAAACCAAGGGTAACCCGCCAATAGATAAGTTTTATCACCTTCGCGTTTGTAAAATTGCTGTGCTGAATTTTTCAGGGTATTAAACATATTGTCGCGTACACTTCGACGCTGGAGTTCCACATCCCACAATTCGCTTAATTTACGAGGTGAAATTTCACTGATTCCGGCCGAAAAAATGATACTTTCACCCTTTTTAATTGGCATTTCGAAATAACCTGGAACCATTAAATCTTCTTGATATTCGTATCCACGCTCCTGCTCTTTGTAGTATTCAATGTTATTATACCAATCGGGTTGATGATGATAGGTGTTTTTTTTCGAAAACTGCATAAATAAACAAGGGTAGTTTTGGTACATACAGGTTCGTATACCATTTGGAGATTCAGCGTAATCAGTTTTGGCATTATCATTTTGCTTGGATAATGCATTTACACTCCTAAAAGCCAAAAATGGTTTAAAACGCAAGGTTGTTGGCGAATGTGCTTCGAGTAAGGTATACTTTATAAGTATCCGAGGTTCAAACGACACGAGCATTCTTTCTTTCGAAAGTACAACACCACCTACACGATAAATAGTACGCGAAATAACTTCACAATCGAACTGACGAATGTATTTGTGTCCGTTTGGGCTAAAGTTATTGCCATTGTATTTATGTATTCCTAGATTGAATTCAGCTCCATGCTGAATAACTGTTTCGTCGAGCGATGATAAAAGCACATGATTCGTATCGTCAATTTCGGGTAAAGGGAGAACCAACTGACCATGATATTTGCGCGTATTGCAATCGATCAACGTGGTACTATTATAAGCGCCAGCCCTATTTGTACGAATCATTTCTTTTGACAAGGATTTCTCGAGATTAATCAGTAAAGTTTTGTCAAATTTCAGGTAACTCATAAGCGTGGTTTTGATATTCTTTGAATTCGAGTTGCAAGTTAAGATTTTTTTTTAACCCGACAATGCATTTATTGACACAAAAAACATGTTTTAGAATAGTTTTTATGAACAAAACCCATATAAATCACTTAAAACAAGCAACTTTTAAAATTAAAACATCGAAATTTATACGATATTAAATTTGATATGTAAGTTATGATTCATAAAATACTTGTACTTTTGTGTGCATTTACTACAATAAAGCAAGATGACTCAGAATAATAAAAACTCAAATTTCAAACACATATTTAAAATTACATTTATACCATTTGTTTTTACATTGGCCATGTTGTTGGTATTTGTTTTAGAGATTGGGATGGAATGGGATTTTGCAAAAGCAGGAATTTATCCACGAAAAGTGGAATGGATTTGGACGATTTTCAGCTATATTTTTATACATGCCAATTGGAGTCATTTGCTCAACAATTTACTCTCGTTTTTTTTATTGAGCAGCTGTTTATTTTATTTTTACCGACCAGTAAATATTCGAATTTTTATGGCATTGTGGATTATAAGTGGCATAATACTTTGGGTAATTGGTCGTGAAAGTAGGCATGTAGGTGCAAGCGGTTTAATTTACGCTATGGCTTCGTTTTTGCTTTTCAGTGGTTTAATACGCCGGCATGTACCATTAATAGCCATTTCGTTGGTTATAACACTTGTTTATGGCAATATGGTTTGGCATATTTTTCCATGGACGGTAAACGATCCTGTATCGTGGGAAGGACATTTAGCGGGACTATTCACAGGTCTTTTGATTGCTATTGTTTACCGCAACGATGGGCCACAAAAACCTGAAAAAATATGGGACGAAGATAATACCGAAGATGAGGATGATTATTGGAACGAAACGGAAAACAGTGATAATGAACAAAAGTGAAAATCATTTTAACCCGGATTTCAATTATTTAGTTTTATGCCTAATATGCTGAAATTTAGGGTCTTTTTGTTGAAATTTATAACCCAATCCCCATTCAATAAATTCTGCTTTTTGAAGATGCGTTTTTAATCCCAACGAAACGAATAAATTGTCAGTTACGGAATATTGCAATGAAGCACGCGTATAAAACCAGCCATCTTCTTTTTCAATATCATATTTATAAAACATTGGTTTATTGAGCGTTGTAGTTTTTGCATCGGTATAAGGTTCCAAATTTTTTAGCGGATTATGCACATAAGCACCACAATGCAAACCAGCAGTAAAGCGACCAAACATCAACTCAGGTCGCAGCGAAACGCCAACGCGAATTTTGTTTTCCCATTTATCCTGAGTCAGATAGGTTCTCTGAAATTTTGTGTTTCCATTGTAAACGCCATCGTAAAATCCCTCCACTCCTACTCCCAAACGTATAGCATTTCCCAAAGGCCGATAAACAGCCATTACAAATGAGCCCGTTGGATATTGTTTATCTTCCTTATAATACAACTCACGAACGCCACCTGCAGCAATAAATTCAAAACTAAATTTTTGAGGCATATCACGCAAATGTTTTCTAATAGGTCTATATGTATGCTTATAAAAAGGTGTATAGCTAATACCTGCACTTGCATTTATCATATTTATGCCCGAATTAGGCTGGTAAAAGCTACCATTCGAAGCATGATTCCACTGAAAGTCGGATACAAATGCAAAACCTTTGTCGATAGGAACTATAAAATTAACACCTCCAGCGAAATACACATTCAATATGGAGCCTATTGCAGCATTTCCCGTATTTAAATCGTTTAAGTTGGTAGCCGTATTATTGAAAGTTTTGGTCAGAAAACTTGCTCCAGCTCCACCTTTCAAATTCATTACAAAACCACCAATATGAAATAATCTGAAATTCAAATAGGGATAAATAGCATATAAATTGCCTAACATATCGGGATTACCTAAATTGAGCGACACCAAACCCAACCCAATACGCGGATAGCCAATGTATTGATGCCAATTCTGTTCACCCATGGTTTGCCATTCGATAGAAAGTTCCATGCCTTTGGTTGGGTCTTTTACCAAATTTTGCAAATGAGTGGTATGTTTCAGTATATTACCATACATATACTCAGCTCTAATGGCATAATTATTTTTGGTTTGAGCGTGCAAAACAAAACTAAAAACAGAAAAAACAAATATTAAAAAAAACTTATTCATAAAAGAGATGCTTTGTGAGGCTTAATATTTTGTTTACCTTTGACAGCGCAAAGTTAAGAATTTATTTGATGTGATGATATATTGATGTGATGATGAGGTGATATGATGATGTGGTGATCCCGATACATCGGAGCAGGCAGGAACAAGTTATGGTGATTACTTTATAACTTTAAAAACCTTAGGAACTTTAAGAACTTTACAAACTAACTCATGTTTTCAATTTTAAAAAAAGAAATAAAATCGTTTTTCGGTTCACTTACCGCTTATATAGTAGTGGGTATATTTCTGATTCTCACCAATTTATTTTTGTGGGTCATTCCGGGCGAATATAATATTCCAGAATCGGGATATGCTAATGTTGATGGGCTTTTTATGATAGCGCCATGGCTTTTTCTGTTTCTGTGTCCTGCTATAAGTATGCGTGCCTTTGCCGAAGAAATGCTCAGTGGAACCTGGGAACTGTTGATAACCAAACCAATAAGCAAATGGAAAATAGTACTTGGGAAATATTTTGCTAGTGTATTATTAGTTTTGATAGCGCTCATCCCCACTATTTTGAATTATTTTATAGTTTCGTATTTGGCTGAGCCAGTTGGCAACATTGACTCAGGAGCATTTTGGGGGTCATTTATTGGCTTAATATTATTGGCTTTTGTTTATGTTTCAATCGGAATTTTCGCTTCGTCGCTTTCAAAAAATCAAGTTATATCGTTTATTATAGCAGTTGTTATTTCATTTGTACTTTTTTATGGGTTCGATATATTAACATCATTTTTTGATTCAGCAGATTCCATGTCAATAGTTGAACAAATGGGAATACATGCACATTACAAATCGATAAGTAGAGGCGTAATTGACTCACGTGACTTGGTTTATTTTAGCATACTGTCCTATGTTTTTTTATTTTTCACGCAACTAAAA
>JBMOHZ010000105.1:0-7674 GCA_049317585.1 Paludibacter sp. | reverse complement strand
CAACGTAATCGTATAGATCACTCCCAACCAACACAGCCTTTATGGTTGCATCTGCCGAATTTCCAAACGGTTCTAAATCTGACCAACTAGAACCGACAGCCGTAGGAATTGATTTTACAAAATCTTCAATACTTGAAATTAACATGATTATTTCTTTTTTACAGGTGGATTGTCATTCGTTGGATTAGCCTGAGCATCGCTAGCTTGAGCATCTGTTTTTTTGTCAAGAGTTGTCAACATCATAAATGGAATATCAAATTCGATGTCCCATTCGTTGTAATGTTTTATCACAAAATAGGGTTCCAGCAGAATATCCTTCGGTGCCTTTTCCAATCCTTGTTTCATTGTAAAGAGTTCGCGGATATTACTTCCGTTCATTTGTCCGGCACTTTTGCCCGGTGTTACACCTATCATTCCCGGATTATTACCCGTAGCATAACAAGCCATTGATGCGCCTTCCTCGGTATCTTCTATCCAGTCGCCTCCTTCTTTCTCGTTGTTGATTACGGTAATACGCACCATCGATTGTTCTTTACCGTGTGGGTCGACATAAAATCCCGAAAACCAAACTTTTCCCGCATTGACAATTCCTGTCAAGAATGATTTTATATTTTCCTTTTCCAACGTCATTCGCTCATTCTGCTTCACCGGATCAGTAATATTTTCACGGCTGAAAACTACATCCCAGTACTTATCATTTATTTCAACCTGATATTTCATTACCAGGCCATTGGCGAATTTTGCTTTTTTCCCTGCAGGGATCATTTGCTTCACGTCGTACCAACCGCTGTTGAATAAGGACCAGTAATAAGGAAAAGGATAATATTTATTCCCTGGAATCGGAATCCGATTGAGCATGGCAAATTTGCGGGTTTTAGTAGGCTTTTGGAGTTCACCGTTTTCTCCTGGCAGTTTTCCCATACGCACCATCAAGTCGCCCAGTGGATCGTCCACGTCGAGCAATTCCAAATCTTCTCTTACGGCTGCAAGCGGTGCTCCTTTTTCCCAGTTGCCGTAAAACACATGTTCCAGTGCTCCGGTTGCTGGGTTACAAGTTTCCAACCGACAATACATAACATCTTTGTGCCGAAGCTTTACAATTTTAGTCCCATCAAGGCTCAAAATTAAAACCGAAACCGTCCAAAAAAAATGCTTCATATCTGTTTGTTGCTCAAATAGATATTTAGTAGGCCTGTTGAATTTGAAAAAATCAATAATCTCCTGATCCGTAATTTCTGTTTTATCTTTTTTGGTATAGGTCAATCCATTTGAATAGGACGATAATATGTTGAAAAACATATTCGGACTCATTACTTCATCTTTTCGGATAAGTTCCAATACCTCATTAGGGCGAAGGTTCCCATCTCCCCAGGGCACAAATCCACGTAACCCGGGAGCTTCGGGCATTGCCATTGGTACTATGTTGTCGGTATCGAAAACAGTGGTACCTGTATTCATTTTCTCAATTGCCTTTTTAGCAAGTTCTCCTATCGGAATTTCAAAAACATTTATCTCTCTCATAATCAAATATAAATTTCTTCGTCGTTAATTTCAAATATGCTGATAATGCGTACTTTCCGTACTTCGCGACTTTCCACAAAAAGCAGATTAGCCGTATTTCGCTCAAAATTACTGGAGGTACACACCACATTATTATAAGTCAATATTTCACCGGTAGAGTTTTTCCAACAACGACAATTAAAGGGCTTATCATCTTTTAGAATCTTTCTTAAAATGCTAGTATGTATCATAAACTTGGTCTTTATTCCCCCTTCAGGGGGTTAGGGGGCTTAATTAAATGTTTCGTCAAAAGTTTCGTCAAATATGCCTTTATCGGCATTGGCAAACTGCAAATGATTATTTTTTGCACTCCGGTAGCTAAACGAAAAGGCTTGCAGCTCGTTGGCTTCAGTATCTTTTTTAGCTACAGTAGTCAGGGCAATTTCTTCCAATCCGGAAGCCGTATAAATCCTCACATCGTAACTCAGTATAAGATCATCAATCCACTCCATTTCAGTTGCACTCAGGTACCCGCTGTTTATCGTTTTTTCTGCTAAAAAGTTCTGAGTAATCTTTCTGTAATGCCGTTGTATATTAGCCAGGTTATATTCTGCAGTCTTTTTTACATCGGTCATTCCGGTAGCCGTAAAGGTTTCCATCACGCCAAACGAGTTTACAAAATAGAAGGAAGTAGTATGTCGGTAAGGCATGTTATCTACCAAAAAACTATATTTTGCAATTTTAAATCCGGTACCGGTTGCCCAAATATCATACTGAAGTAGTTTCGCTTCACCGGTTAATCCGGCAGCCGTCACCAGGGCACTTATCGAAGGCGAAAAAGTGGTAATTTTATCGGTCGTAGCAGCTGCTATGGTACCAAGTGTACCAACTAACTCAGTAAGCACATTATCAAGTACATAATATACTTTGAAGTGCTTTGTTACAGTTCCGTAACTGTTTTTTTGGAGGAAAGAAAGATATTCATTGCGCGCCTTTGCCGTTCGCTTTTCGCGATACGCGCGGGTAAGGAAGTTTTTCGAGGTCCAGTCAGCTGCATCCAGTGCCAATGCCGATTCGCATTTCAACACGCTGAAATTTACTGTATGCACCGTCACTCCTTCGGTAATGCTGTAGCTGAATTCCAACAGGTGTTCAACACTCAGATATTTTTCAGTTACTTCAAAAATATTCCGAATATGTATCACTCCATCAGCATCGTATGTGTAGTTTTCTGTCAGAATTACCGTTGCACCTTTTAGCAGCTGAAATAGAACGAAAGTATCATTCGTCGTTTTATTCAGAATAATATCTGGTACCGATTTCTGAAAATAGAGCGTATTGCTGGCAGGTTCTTGAGTAATTGTCATAAAAAAAGCGGTTGATTAATTTGCTGATACAAATTAAATTCAACCGCTAAGGAGAAAAAAAGACAGGGGAAAACCTTTAAGTTCGCATAAGCCACACCGGAACAGAATCATCAAATCCAATTTGATATGATAAACCGGAAAGGTGCTTAGCAATTTCGTTGGTGGTGAATTCTGCCATTGGGCGAAGATCTAATACAATGTCTTCGCTCGTTTTTTTGAGAGTCACCGTATCAGGATCAGCCGGAAGAAATTTTTCGCAATAGCGATTCAGGATTGTTTCTTTGAAAGTAGGTGGAACGTACTTTACTTTCGATTCATATTGTTCTTTCATGAACTTCAACAATTTAGTTGAATCGATTTTACCTTTTATATAACTATTGAACAAAAAGCCATCCCACATATATCTTTCTCCGGTATATTTCCCATTATCTGTCACGCTAATAATGATAGCACCTTCAGTACCTGTATCAGCAATTTCAGAAATCATATCATCGCATTTCTGAATAAACTCATCGTTATTTTCGAAGGATATATAATATGCTTCGTCGTTGATCATTAATTCGGCTTGTGTCATGATTGGCCTCCTTCCACTAAATTAAATTTCATTTCGATAGTTCCAATTACAAATGCCAGGTTGGTAGTAGTTCCATCATAAGTGAAATCAAGAAGCGTTTCCTGATCAATGGTTTTTTTCAACTTTAAATAAAGGGATTTCAAAAGTTCGCGAGCGGTAACCATATCCACTACTTTAGTTTCGTGAACCGGTTTGGTTCTGATTGGCTTGGCAGGATATGACCTGCGTACAGCGGTGTTTGTGTTCATTTTGATAGTTGTTTTTGACTTATGTGCACAGAAAAACGGCTGCACACATCCCGTTTCGTCAAAAACAACTACCACGAGCAAGCTCGAAAATAGAAAAGGAATAGTACAGCCGTCAGTCTTTAATATCTGAGGGGATTGGGCATAAAAAAAGCCCTTGTTTTAGTGGGCAGCATTTCGGCTACTCGTGTTCTAGTTGTTTTTGACGTTGCAAATATCGGAGTAATATTTGTAATTACCAAACAAAAAGTGAAATTATTTTTTATTAATATTATTTTTCAGGTTTTCATCTTTCAACGATCTAAAGTCAACTTTCATTAAACCCCCTAATTCTCCACCAATTAATACGAGTATATTACCGCCTGCAATAACAGCATATTCTTCTTTATTATGACTAAATAGATTTTTTACAATAATTTTCAAATCGTCTTTATCATTTATTTTTTCATAACTGAAAATATTTTCAAAATTACCATCAGAATCATATACATATATACTGTTTTCCGTAAATCTATGTATTTTTTTTTCTGTACCTTCAAAAATTTTGATAGGATTAGCAGAAGTGAATTTTTGTTGACTATCTAATACCCATATATTTGATTTTAAACACTTAACTGTTTTGTCAAATTTACTTTCACACGATAAAAATAATAAAACTATTACAGCCAAAAATATTTTTTTTTTCATGAAGTATATTTAGTTTAAAGTTTTACCTGTACAAACAGTCGTAGTAGTCATTGTATAACCACCAGATGTAGTTGTAACCGTAGTATTTAAGTCCTCCATATATTTATTTGCTTCCGAAGTGGTTAAATCGCATTTATCTACTACGCCTGTGGTAACAGATGTGTCACCTCTGTATTTTACAGTAGTTTTCACATCAAATTTCCAACATTGCTTTGAAATACCCAATTCCCCTTCACATGAGAAAAGTGAAAAAATAACAAGAAGTAATATTGTTTTTTTCATAATAAATTAGCTCTTAAAATTAAGTTTACAAAGATAATAAAATATTTAACGCAAAAAAGCCCCGGCGTTTTCCTCGAGGCTTATCATCTTCCTGATGCCAGGAAAATGGTTACTAATTACACTTTCAAATCAAAATAAACGCAGGATCCCCGTGTTCGTTTACTTTTTCGTCTGGAGAACTAAGTCGTATTTGTTAGAAAAATAAACAACACACACTTATACCTATCTGCCCTATTATTTTCGGGCGTTCTTTGCGCCTTTTGCTACTTTTGGCGCGACAAAAGTAGTCGGAAAACACGGCTTCACCCCTCTAAATTAGAGTTGTGAAGCCTATTTGCAGCCGTTTTAAGCCCTTTAAACTGTCATTCCTAAGCCCTCAATCATTGTAAATAAAGCGGGATTTTTCGAGCCCATCGCATTTAAAAGCTCCGTACTTACGTTTTTTTCAATCGTGATTTTGTTCTTTGACACTGTCACTTTCACAAAATCGCCCTTTTCAAAACCGTATTTTTTCAAGTACTCGCCTTTGATGTTGATGGCGTTCGTGTACTTGTTGCCCTGTGCGCTGTGGCATACTGTTAGTAATTTCTCCATTTTATAGGCTGTAACGTTCTGTTAGTACTTCCATCAGTGCAAAATTTTGCGGTATCAGGTTCGGGATGTCGGTCTTGCCTGGCTTGTATAGTTCCGTTGCAATGTTGTAAATATCCCAAAGCGAAAAAATCGGGCTTTCCTGCGCTTTCTCCAAATAATCTTCTGTAAACTGTGATATTTGGCTCTGTGTCAATGGGTACGTTTTTACTCCTTCCCTTAACTGTGCGTTGTTGCTGTCGTGTGCTACTCTTAGCGATGTCAAAAGTCCAATCAATTGAAAAACGTCATTTTGTGTGCAGTTGATTTCTTTCATCTTAGAAAGTATGCGCAAATCTGTTTCTCTGTAATCGAAAAAGTTAGACATCCAATCTCCCACACTTTCAAAAAGCTGTTCATCTGATACCTTATCAGTTCCGTAATTCGCTGCGATGCGCTCCTTATTCAAAATACATTGATTGTGACAAATGCGAACGCATGGACCAAAAGCAATTTGTATTCCGTCCTGATGGTAGGCGATGACGATGTTACTAGTCATTTCGGGCGTTTCTTGGTCGTGTATTCTGATTGTTGTATAAACACGTCTAAGGATGTGCGCTTGGGCTGCGTTCGCTCCGTGTATGGCTTCCACTTGTGGCAAGATAACAACACCCGGATTTTGTCTGCTCCGGTTCTGGGCTGCAAAAATTTCTTCTACTTCGTAATTCAAGCCGGAATTTTTGCAAATATCCATTACCCGGTTAATCACTTCGTAATGATAAACGCCTCGTAATGGGTTGCCGTAAATATCATTTTCTTTGTGTGTGGCTTTCAGCGTGTCGAGGTCTAAGACTTCGATATTGTTGTTTTGGAAATCAAATTTTGTGTTCATGGTCTATTTGTTGTTTTCAGTGTTATAAACTTGTAAATCGGAAAAAAGGGCTACCATTGGGAAAAATTTAATTTCTTTTTCCTCTCCATCTTCGGTGATGGTTTTGGCTGTTTGCCTGCCCCATAGATAAAGGGCTTTCGCTCCTTTCTTTACGTGCATTCCTGCCCGTTCCCACTGTTCAAAGGTTTTTAACTCTGCGTGTCCTTGCTCGTTGTATAAGGCTTTTAATCCCTCGTTTACGCTTGTTAGGTTTCCGCTGTTCTTTAACTCCAAAAAATTTTGTGAAATTTCTTTCAATGCCGTGCGCTTGGCTTGGCTGTTCGATGTATTTGTCATACTTTTGTGCAGATTTTTAATTCAAAAATTGAATTTGTGAAAATTTAATTTTAAACCGTTCACAGCGTCCCACTGTGAACGGTTCTTTTTTTGTTAGGCGATTTCCCGCATTTCCTTTTCAACGTTGGCGATGGCTTCCGAAAATTCCGCTTTCCAAAATTCAATCAGCTTGCCGATGGTTTTGGGGCTGTTACTTTCAAAAACTTCTCCGTGTGCATCTCTTACAATTGCTGCCGATGTATCTCCATCGTGAGAGATAGCAAAATTTTCTACCTTTCTGCGTTTCTCTGTCAACGTGTCCCATTTTACGGTCAATCGGTTTAAAACTTCGCTTTTGCGCTTGATGTCCTCGATGCTCTGTATTGGTTTGGCTTCGATGATGGGTGTGGGTTCTGCCACTGGTGCGGGTGTTGGTTCTGCCACAGCTTCGGGTGCTTTCACTTCCTGCGGTTTTACCTCTTCGCTGGCTGTGTCCTCTGCCGATGCTTTGAAGTTAATCACATTAGCGGTTTTTTGGGTCGCTGTTTTCTCTACAATTGTCATCGTTGGGATGACTTCTTGCGCTTTTTGCGCTGCTGAATTTGATTTCATGCTTTTAATAAATTAAATTGTTAATAATGTGCAGGAGAAAAAACGCTTTCCCCCTTTCGCTCTGCTAAATTACTAAAAATAAAGCACATACACAAATATAAAATACTGATAATAAGCACATTATCAATATATATTTATAAAACAGTTTAATATAATAGGTTTATTTATGGTCTATTCAACCAAAAAAACATTTTAATTTCAAAGTTCAAAAATTAAAAAACAATGAAATACAATGAATCTATAGAGCGCAAAAAAAATACAAAACAAGCTATAAAGTTAATCATTCTTAATTATAAAACATTGAAATACAATCAAATAATCAAAAAAACGCATTTAAAAATAAATCAAAAAAAAATTTTCACTTACTACCTACTATTAAATTTTATTTATCTGTATATCAAACATATATATCAAATAACTAGGTAGTAAGCATTTTTTAATAGTAACTAGTAGTAACCTTTTGAGTATATTTTAATTATATGGTTACTACCTTTTAAATATCTATATTTCAATTAAATATGTAGTAAGGTAGTAAGGTAGTAAGGTAGTAAGTAAAAAACAATTTTTTTTACTATAGTTCTTTCTCTCTCTAATATTACATATAACATAATGATAATGTGTAATATAAGA
>JBMOHZ010000104.1:0-7724 GCA_049317585.1 Paludibacter sp. | reverse complement strand
TCTTCCCTTATCGCCTCTATTGGTTTTATATTCATGGCTCGCTTGGCTGGTAAAAATCCGGCTAAAGTGCCAATAACTAACAATATAAAGAACGACGAAATGGCTACTGAGAAACTGATTTGTGGATCTTTAAAAAACTGGTCGCCCTGGCTGAGTGCTATACCAACTAAGTACAGCAGACCAACCCCAACCATCAATCCTGCCATTCCGGCAATAAGCGTCAGAATAATACTTTCGCTCATTATTTGCGAAATGATATTTCGGGGTGTTGCTCCCAAAGCCCGGCGTATGCCAATTTCTTTTGTCCGTTCGCGCACGGTAACGAGCATAATATTACTGATACCAATACCACCGGCTATTAATGTTCCTGCTCCCACAAACCAAATCAATACACCAATACCGATTCCCAAATACAAAAACATAGTAAACTGATCTTCGATATTCATACCGCCAACAGCAGTTTTGTCGGTTGGAGCAATGTTGTTTTGCGCTTTCAGAATTTTGTGGATTTTATCTTCGATAACGCTTACTTTTACACCAGGTATAGCCGTAACGGCTAAAAAGTGAACTGTATTTCCTTGGTTAAAAGCTTGTTGCATAGTGCTGAATGGAAGAACTACTGTTTCTTCAGCATTGCCACCAATATTCACGGTAGATAAATGTCGACTTACGCCCACTACCTGAAAATAAATGCCATTAACCTGAATATCAACTCCTATCGGGTTTTCCTTTTTTGGGAAAAGCACTTCGTACACTCGTTCACCAATAACACACACTTTGCGGTGTTCGGCCATATCAATATCATTTATATAACGACCGTAAACCATTTTACTCTCATCAATCTGATTATAAGCCGGATAATTTCCTTTTACACCAAATGAACCAGCTTTATCGTTTCGAGTTACATTATTTGTACCACCACCGCCAAAAAGCACGGGTGCTAAATACTGAATTTCGGGCACATTATTTAGCAAAACCGGAATATCTTCGTTTTTCATACTCCACTGTCTGCCTTTTTTAAAACCTTTGTACGGTTCGGTAGTTTGTTCAGCCCACACAAAACAAGAGTTTGTAGCAAAACCTTCAATCTGCGAATTCATGCCGCGCTCCAGTGCCACACCAGCACCTACCATTGCTACGAGCATAAACATACCCCAAAAAACACCAAAAGCAGTTAGCACACTCCGCGATTTATTATGCGTAATGGTTATCCAAATCTCTTGCCTGCGGTCCAGATCGAAAAGTCCCCAAAACCTCACTCCAACCCTCTCCTTCGGGAGAGGGAGCTTGCCATCTTGTGCAGGATTTATATTATTTTGTATTGTTTTCATTTTCTAATTTGTAATTTTATTATTTTTTCAATCATCTCATCAGCACATTACCACATCAACATATTATTCTTCCCGCATTGCCTCTATAGGCTTAATCCTTACTGCCCTGCGAGCAGGCATATAACCGGCTATTACGCCAGCAATAATCAGTATAGTGGTCGATATTAGCACATAACTCAATGAAACTGTCGGGTCTTTAAATACTGTCATTCCATCCGGATTGCCTGCTGCCGACTGCAATAAAAAGAAATTGACCAATTCAGTTAAACCTACGCCCATCATCATACCTATATATCCAAAAACCGTTGTAATTAAAATTGATTCGATAATTATAGAGCGTAAAATGTGTGACGGCGGAGCACCTATTGCTTTGCGTATTCCAAATTCACGCGTACGCTCTTTTACTGATACCAACATGATATTACTTACGCCTACAATGCCCGCAATGAGCGTAAAAATTCCAATTATGGAAACGAAAATAGTTATTCCACCAAATATTTTCATTGTTTCGATATAGTCGCGTTGGGAGTTTCGTATCCAAAGGGCTTCGGTATCTTTGGGGTCGAAGCGAAGCGATTGAGCCATGTTCTTTTTGAGATCATCATTGAATTTCTCGTTCGATTCTTTTGTTTCCAATCCGCTTACAGTCATGGCAATACTTCTAAATTTTCGATCGGGATTGTAAATCAATTGCGCAGTTGTAAATGGAATATATACTTTGCCATCGCCCCAACGGTCTTTTTTGGTGTTAATGCCTATAACCTGAAACATAATGGAACCCACTTTAATATGTTGACCCAAAGGATTTTTACCTTTAAAAAGCACTTCCTGTACTTTTTTGTCGATTACAACCACTTTTTTATTTGCATTCAGATCAAGTGGATTAACAAATCGACCATTGCCTGGCTCAAATTTCAAATTAAAAATGTTTTCATATTCAGGATTGCAGCCAACTACTTGATACGAACCATAATCAGCACCATTACTTATAGTGGATTGTTTTTCGATTATTCCAGTTTCGGAAGTTGTTTCTTCTAATTTTTCATCTACAGCACCTACTTCTTTTTCCGAAAAATCGAGCGATCGGCCTTTTTTCAAACCTTGAAATGGTAACGACGATTCGCCTGCCCACATTTGAACTGTATTGGTAGCACGTTGACTAAAGTTGGATGTAACGCCGTTTTTCAGCCCGTTGCCAGCGCCCAATAACACAATAAGGATAAAAATGCCCCACGAAACCGACAATCCAGTAAGCACCGTACGCAGTTTGTTGTGTTTTAATCCGGCAAATATTTCTTGTAGTGTATTCATGACCCTTAACCCCTAAAGGGGAATATTTTAGTTGTTTTATTTAATAAAGTTATCTTTTTCCCCTTTTCCCCTTTAGGGGTTAGGGGTCTCAATATTCTCAATCATCCCATCTTTAATATGAATAATCTTGCGAGTCTCATCCGCAACCGATTTTTCGTGTGTTACAATTATGGTTGTTAGGCCGTTATTATTCAGTTCGCGCAGCACTTTCATTACTTCCACCGTGGTATGACTGTCGAGCGCGCCTGTTGGTTCGTCGGCAAGCAGAATTTTGGGTTGCGAAATAATGGCACGAGCAATGGCCACGCGTTGTTTCTGTCCACCCGACATTTCGCTTGGCATGTGTGTAGCCCAGTCGCGTAATCCCATCATATCCAGGTATTCCATAGCTACTATGTTGCGGCGCTTACGACTTACATTTTTATAATAAAGTGGCAAAGCCACGTTCTCCAGCGCATTTTTAAAGTTGATAAGGTTGAACGATTGAAAAACAAATCCAATCATCTCGTTACGATAAAATGCGGCTTGTTTTTCGCTCAGGTCTTTAATCAGTTTATTATTAAGCAGGTATTCGCCTGTATCATAACTATCCAAAATACCCAAAATATTAAGCAATGTCGATTTACCCGATCCCGAAGCACCCATAATGGAAACATATTCGCCGGCAGCAATGTGTAGGTCTATTCCTTTGAGTACATGAAGCGAAGTGCTTTCGGTGTAATAGGTTTTGTTGATGTTGGTTAAGTTTATCATTCTTTTATTTGCCCTGCGGGCGTTATTGATTGTTATTTGCCCTTCGGGCGTTATTTGGACTTCGTCCGTTATTTAGCTAAGCTGTTATTTGCCCTGCGGGCGTTATTTACTTCGTGTTATTTGGCTACGCAGATATAATTAATAACTATTTAATAACGCGCAGCTAATAACTATTTAATATCGGCGTAGCCTAAATTCGAATTACGCTGCAAATATATAACACTATATACTACTATGCAATACATAGTACAAGGCAATAGATATAAATGTGTTATGCAAAGTATTATATTATATTGAATATCAGACGTATAAACTCAATAAAAAATATTTGCTATTAAGTTTATTTAACTATTAAGAAAATACAAAAGATGAAATTTGACAATGAAAATGATTCAAAAAATAATGTTCGTCATTAAAAAATCGTCATTAATTCAATTTAATCTATTATTTTTGTAAGTTACTAATAATACAAACTATTTACATTACTTTTACAATATGAATATAGAAGAACTTCGAGAGTATTGCATCAGTCTCAAAGCTGTTACGGAGCATTTTCCGTTCGATGAAGTTACCTTGGTTTTTAAGGTAAAGGATAAAATGTTTGCGCTTATTCCGCTGGATAATCCACAAGCCCAAATAGCGCTAAAATGCGACCCCGATCGAGCTATTGAGTTACGTGAGCAGTATAATAGCATTGTTCCAGCTTGGCATTTCAATAAAAAACATTGGAATTCGGTAATAATTAGTACAGAATTGACAACTGAACTTCTCACTGAACTAATACAACATTCGTACAATTTGGTGGTAAGTGGTTTGCCTAAGAAACTTCAAGAAGAACTTTTGTAAAATTTACAATATGCGCATTGTTATTCAACGGGTTAGTGAAGCATCGGTAACGATAAACAGCATTGTTCATGCTTCAATTGGTAAAGGTTTTTTGATTTTAGTGGGTATCGAAGATGCTGATAACGAAGAAGATGCTGAATGGTTGACCACAAAAGTAGCTGGTCTTCGTATTTTCGACGACGAAAACGGTGTGATGAACCGCTCAATTGTTGATATTGATGGCGAAGCACTCATTATCAGTCAGTTTACACTGCATGCGCTTACGCGTAAAGGAAATCGTCCTTCGTACATAAAAGCTGCAGGCCACGAAAAGGCAATACCGCTTTACGAACTTTTTTGTAAAAAAGTAAGCGATAAAATAACTCGTGACGTAAAAAAGGGTATTTTTGCGGCCGATATGAAAGTGGCACTTGTAAATGATGGGCCAGTTACAATATTAATAGATAGTAAAAACAAAGAATAAAATGACAAAACACATCCCCAATTTCATTACCAGTATGAACCTTTTTGCTGGTTGTATGGCTGTTTATTATGGTTTTCAAGGCAATTATGAATTGGTTCTTTTGTTTGTGCTGCTAGCAGCTGTTTTCGATTTTCTCGACGGATTAGCGGCTCGTTTACTCCATGCATATTCGCCCATGGGTAAGGAACTCGATTCGCTGGCCGATGTGGTGAGTTTTGGAGTTGCACCCGGCGTGTTGGTGCTTTCGTTGTTAATGCAAACCGAGTTACCACAATGGATGGCATTTGCTGGTTTTATAATTCCTGTTTTTTCGGCTTTACGTCTGGCAAAGTTTAATATCGATGATCGCCAAACAACATCTTTTATTGGACTTCCAACACCTGCTAATGGTTTGTTTTGGGTAGGTCTAGGGTACTCATATCCCGAACTACTTACAGCTAATAGTTGGTATATTTTAGTATTTACGGTTATATTCAGCGGCTTATTGGTTTCAGAGCTACCAATGTTCTCGCTCAAATTCAAAAACCTAAAATGGAAAGATAATCAGGTGCAATATGTGTTTCTGTTAGTGAGCATATTACTTATTGTCCTATTTCAAGTTAAGGCATTGGCACTAGTAATTGCATGGTATATAGTATTGTCGGTATTGCTTGTGTTTTTCAAAAGAATAGCTAGCTAAACAACAATTTAAAAACTGCCAGCAATAATACAATTCTTACTTTTGTATACTAAATAATCATTTTCAACAGTGAAAGCACTAATCCAACAACTCGTAGCACAATACACCAATTATGTAACGCAATGTTACCGAACCATCCATGCTAATCCTGAATTGTCGTTCGAAGAGTATCAAACAGCGGTTTTTGTATGTGGCGAGTTGGATAAAATGGGTATTGAATACCGTAGTGGCATTGCTGGGACAGGTGTTTTGGGCATTTTAAAAGGAAAAAATCCAGACAAGAAAGTAATTGCGCTCCGTGCCGATATGGATGCATTGCCCGTTTGCGAAAGTGTGAATGTGGATTGGAAATCGAGAAATGAAAATGTAATGCATGCCTGTGGTCACGATGTGCATACGGCTTGCTTACTGGGTGCAGCGCAGGTTTTGAAAGCAATACGTGATAAGTTCGAAGGAACAATATTATTGGTTTTTCAGCCTGGCGAAGAAAAAGCTCCTGGTGGTGCGCGACTAATGCTCGAGGCCGGTGTTTTTGATACCTATAAACCAGAACTTATATTGGCGCAACATGTATCGATAGATTATCCGACAGGAACAATGGGTTTTCTGTCGGGAAAAATCATGGCATCGGCCGACGAGATACATGTGAAGGTGCACGGCAAAGGCGGACATGGTGCGTTGCCTCATTTGGTTAACGATACAGTGCTGGCTACGGCTCAAACTTTGGTTTCGTTGCAACAGGTAAAAAGCCGTTTGTGTCATCCACTTACGCCTATGGTGCTCACTTTTGGGAAGTTATTAGCTGCTGGAGCACAAAATATTATTCCTCACGAAGTACAACTGTCGGGGACATTCCGTACAGTAGACGAAACGTGGCGGGAACAAGCAAAGAAACATATCCGCCGTATAATTACCGATACAACTGCGGCCTATGGCTGTACAGCCGACATTGAAATGCCTGATGGTTATCCTTGTGTAATTAACGATGAAACAATTACGCAACAAGCCCAAGGATTTGCTACTGAATGGTTAGGTGCTGAAAATATAGTCGAACTTGAAATGCGTATGACTTCGGAAGATTTTTCGTTTTTCACACAGCAATATCCGGCTACTTTTTATCGTTTTGGAGTGAAAGGCGAAGTAAATAAAAATACGGGAGGATTGCACAGTGCCGACTTTGTAATTGACGAAAAAGCACTTCCCATAGGATTTGGTGGAATGGTCTGGTTGGCATACCGATTTTTACAATAATAACATCATTACCAACGTTTTAATTCGTTGTATAGTCGTTGAATTGGCAAACCCATTACATTAAAATACGAGCCATTTATATGTTCAACGCCCACATAACCAATCCATTCTTGTACGCCATACGAGCCAGCTTTGTCATAAGGTTTAAAGTTTTCGAGGTAATATTCAATTTCGCTATCGGTGAGACGAGCAAATCGGACTTCGGAAATTACATGAAACACTTTACGTTTGGCAAGTGTAGTAATACAAACGCCTGTAATTACCTGATGCGTTTTACCCGATAATTTCTGAAGCATTCTACGTGCATCAGCTTTATCAGTAGGCTTACCTATCACTATTCCCTCGTGCCACACTATAGTATCAGCAGTTATCAGAAGTGTTTCATCATCAATAGTATAAGCATTTGCTTTTTTCTCGGCCAAAAACATGGGAATATCCACGCCAACCAATCCTGCTGGATACGATTCTTCTACATCAATTACATTAATAGTAAAATCCAGATGCAACCCGCGCAACAATTCCTGTCGGCGAGGCGACTGCGATGCTAGAACGGTTTTGTAATTCTCTATGTTTTTGAGCAGTTTGTTCATTTCGGACGATTATTATAAGCAGCAATTTTGCGGTAGTTAGGAAATTTAAAAGGCAAGTTAGCCGAAAGTTCAAAGTTAAAGCGCATATTACCAACTTTGCCAAAGTCATTTTCTGAAGGGAAATTGTGTCGACCAAAAATAAACGACGGCCCTATTTTCAACCAAATAAAATCAACTTGTAAACCCAACTTGGGGTTCAAGGCAAAATACGATTGAGATGGATACATTTCGTAATCATATTCCATTTCGGGGAAGTGTAGAAAAGAAAGAGAAGTATCGAATGATAAATGTTTGGATTTAATTCCCGCCAAAATACTGTAAGCCGAATAATTGGCTATAATAAAGTTTGATGACATTTCGATAGCAGCATATTTCTCGTAATTTTTTTCGGGCATA
Organism: Paludibacter sp.; assembly: GCA_049317585.1. Taxonomy (GTDB): domain Bacteria; phylum Bacteroidota; class Bacteroidia; order Bacteroidales; family Paludibacteraceae; genus Paludibacter. The sequence continues at coordinate 104 of JBMOHZ010000104.1, read as the reverse complement.
TAATAATAAATGCTTACTTTTGGTGGTATAATGCTAATAAGATTTTCAGGTCCATAAGCAAATGCTGCACCTACCGAAAAGTGGTGATATAAACTATCCAAATC
>JBMOHZ010000103.1:0-7730 GCA_049317585.1 Paludibacter sp. | reverse complement strand
ATTTTAGAATGGAAATTGTAAATTTATTTGATATAATTTGATTATTTGAAAATTAAGTTCAGCTTCTAAACTACAATTAACAATCAATATATGAGCAGTAACAAGTAAAATTGTTATTGCTCTTTTATTTATTATTACAATAGGGTTAATCTATTATTTAATAAAGAGTTTATACTATTTGACATAATATAAATTATAGGAATTAATAGCAATAATCATTTTACAAAAAAAAAGTGCCAATTAATCTAATAATCAGCACTTTTAATATTAAGCAAACTTGTTTCAGTTATTCTTCAACAGCTTCTAATTCAATCATTACAGTATCTTTAGGAATACGAACACCCAGACTAACATTAATTTTTTTAATTTTAGCTGTAAATGGCATTTCAATTCTGTTCTGCATTTTCATTGCTTCCAAAATTAATAATGGATCACCTTCTTTTACAATATCGCCTTCCTTAATCGAAATTTGAATAATTGTTCCAGGAATAAAAGATTGAATTTCGTAAGGATTTGGTTCAATCCAAACCTTACGATTTTTATATTTTGAAGTAAGTAGCGTTTTATATTTACGCGCTGTTACTGCAAAATCAACAAATTCAGAAGTTTCTATTTTATTTTCTATCATTTTATATTATTTTAAATGAATTATTAGCTAGTAAATTGTCTGTTTTTCAGGCATTTAAAGCTAAATCAAAATGGTGGAACTCCATGTTTTTTGTATGGACGATGATCGTCTTTATTTTTCGAAACATCCAATGCGTGAAGTAATAAACCACGTGTTTCTAGTGGTTCAATAACGGCATCAATATAGCCTTTTGATGCTGCTACAAATGGATTTGCAAATTTCTCTATGTATTCTTGTACTTTTTGTTGACGCATTGCATCTTCATCTTCTGCTTCCATTATTTCTTTTCGGAAAATAATGTTTGCTGCACCCTCTGGTCCCATTACTGCAATTTCGGCTCCTGGCCATGCAAACATAAAGTCAGCACCTAAGTGTCGCGAATTCATTGCAATATAACCACCACCATACGCTTTACGAAGAATAACAGTAATTTTAGGAACTGTAGCTTCAGAATAAGCGTAAAGCATTTTTGCTCCGTGTCGAATTACCCCTGCATGCTCTTGATCGACACCTGGTAAATAGCCAGGCATATCTTCTAAAGTTATAATAGGGATATTAAATGCATCGCAAAAACGAATAAATCGAGCTGCTTTATCAGAAGCATCACAATCCAAAACTCCAGCTAGATACATTGGTTGATTGGCTACAAAACCGACAGTTTCACCTTCCAATCGGCCAAAACCAATTACAATATTCGGAGCCCAAAGTTCCATAACTTCAAGAAATTTTGAATCATCAGCAAGTGCATAAATGATTTCACGAACATCATAAGGTTGCTTAGGATCAGCTGGAATAATGTTTTCTATATTCTTTTTGTATGTTGGTTTTTTAGGTTCAATTTTTTCTGCTTTTTGCAAATTGCTATGTGGAATAAGCGAAACAAGTTCTTTAATTTGCTCAAAACATTCCAATTCACTCATTGCATAAAAATGTGCATTACCAGTAATTTCGGCATGTACACGTGCACCGCCTAAATCTTCCTGCGAAATTTTTTCGCCCAAAACAGTTTCAATTACGTTTGGACCAGTTATAAACATTTTTGAAATATTTTCTACTACAAAAACGAAGTCAGTTAAAGCCGGTGAATATACAGCGCCTCCTGCACATGGACCTAATATTACTGAAATTTGTGGAATAACACCAGAAGACATTGTATTCCGATAAAAAATCTCACCATACCCAGCTAATGCACCAATTCCTTCTTGTATACGTGCACCACCTGAATCGTTAATACCAATACATGGAACCTTCATTTTAAGGGCATGGTCCATAATTTTAGTAATTTTACGAGCGTGTTTTAAACCCAAGGAACCTCCCATTACTGTAAAGTCCTGAGCATAAATACAAATTGGTGAACCTTTAATTGTTCCAGTCCCTGTAATTACTCCATCACCAGCCAAGGTTTTATCATCCATACCAAAGTTACGTTCTTCATGCTCAACAAAGAGATCATACTCGTGAAATGAATTAGGATCTAAAAGTGCGAGAATACGTTCACGGGCAGTTAATTTGCCCATTGCAGCTTGTTTCTCCATAGCTTTGTCACCACCACCTTTTTCTACAATGGCTTTCTTTTGACGTAATGCCAGAATGTTTTTCTTTAACGACATAATTATTTTTTTTAATTAAACTTAAGAATTCGGGGTCGAAATCACTTCGACCATTTCAAAAATTGAGTACAAAAGTAACACTTTTATTCCTAAAGTGTGCACTTTTACAGCTATACTTATAAACAGTTTTGTGTTATTTTCCTAACTTTAATACTTTCAAAGAATTTTTTCTACACGATATCATTCCAGGAGATAATTGTTCATTTTCAAAATTTTCAAGGTATGCAATAAGTTCAGGGATCAGTTGAGGTTCAATTTTGCAGTATTTTGTAAGTAACTTAAGAGAAAGTGCTTGAACTGCAACTGGTTGGTTGCTTGAAACCATCCACTCAAAGCATAAGTTTATCAATTCTACATTTAGGATTTCTGTAATTGGAATGGAATTTAATATTGAAAGTGAAAGCCTATGTAAACCACTATGTTTAGTTGTAAGAGCTAAGTCTGAAATTTTTTTAATTTTTTTACTATCAACAATTTCAGGAAATTTCTGAATTATTTTTTCACATGCCCAAGCTGCTCTCCATGCCACTTTATCGTCTGTATCAAATATCAAATAAAAAACACGTTCAAAATTTGAAATATCATCATAAACCGAGATGGCAATCTCATCGATCATGTTTCTTGATAATGTTCCTTTTAAATGGTTTTTATAGCTTTCAATATTTACAAATAGAGAATCCATATTTTTGAATATGAGTATATTATCTGAAAATGATTTCTTTTATAACCTCTACTCCTACTTCGCGGTTTAATGAGTTTTTTATTTCGCCCCTACTCAAAAATAAATCGTGTCGAAGTACCGAAGATGATAAAGTTACATATAAAACTTTATTTTTTATACTTAATTCAGTTGTGTATTGTTTAATGTTTTCACCTAATACTTTTGACCATGCTTCAATTAAATGCTTTTCATTTAACTTTTTATCAAGATGATTTGTTTTCAAAACTTGATTTATAACATCACGTAGCGACTCAGTATTTCTTTTTCTCATTTGTCAACGTAGTTTTAAGGCTTTTCCAATTCGAGCACCTTCGGTAAAAGGCATTTTATTCAAATTATATAATTTCTCTAAGCGAATGGCATAAGTTTGAGAAATACTATACATTGTTTCACCTTGTTTAATTACATGAATTTTATTTCCTCGAGCAGCTTTGGTGCGTTTACGTTGAATATATAACTGAGTACCTGCTATAGGGAGATAATTAGTATCAATCTCATTGTATTCTTTAAGTTTACTTTCACTAATACCAAATTCATCAGCAATACTACCATAAGTATCGCCATTTTCAGTAATAATAAACCTTATATGATTGCATTTATAAATTATGTGATTGCCTTCTGCTGAAATTTTACCTATACTTGGTAGATTTACTGAGTTTACTGATTTATTGGGTTTATGATTTTCAGATTTTGAATAAGCATTTTTTTTGCCTAAATCAAATTTATGCAATTCGTAATTATCAATAATCGAAATCAATTTATAAGCATAAGTAGGATCTGTGGCATATCCAGCTTTTTTAAGTCCATGTGCCCACGACTCGTAATCAGTTGGACTATAGTCAAATAAAAACGAATAACGGCCTTTATTTTTTAAGAATAACGAATGATCACGATACGAATCAATTACATTATTGTATTTTCTAAAACATTCTCCTTGAGCATCATCGTCGTGGTACACTTTATCACCTGTCCAATCGTGACACTTAATACCAAAATGATTATTTGAATTGCGAACAAATTCACTTTGTCCTGCACCAGATTCTAATAAACCTTGAGCGAGTGTAATGCTTGCTGGAATACCATATTCATTTTGCTGAATTACAGCAAGTTGCCAGTAATTTTCAATATAATTTAAATATGCTTGGCTTTTATTTTGCGAAAATAAAGTAGTTGACGTTACAATAAAAAAGATGTAAAAATTGATTCTCTTATTTTTCATTGAAATTGGATTAATACTATTCGAAACAAAAATACTACTTATTACTGACATAAGCTTTCCAAAATCTGCAAAAAATATAAAATAATCAAGACTTTTTATTTCTAATTCTAGTAATAATTTTTTCAGATTGCAATTCTCTTAAAGCATCTGCGGCAATCCATTTTGCTGAACTTGTTGGTTGAAGCTGAATTCTTTTAGCACATTCAATAGCTTTTTCATGTAAAAAAACATTTCGTTTGCCAATTTGCCTTAATGCCCAGTTCACTGCTTTTCGTACAAAATTACGATTATCCCAGGCTTCTTGTTCAATTAAATCAAAATAACCAAGAAAATGATTATTATCAGCTTTTTTATTGTGAACAGCATTGGAACACATCAATACAAAGGCTGTTCGCTTTCTAAATTCCTCATTATCATTTGATAATGTATTTATGAGTTTTTCGCAATAAATTGTTTTTCTTATTAAGTCAGCTGACAAATCGCATACATCCCACGAGTTAAAACCATTTATATAAATCATTAAATGTTCTTCGGTAAGTACTTTATAATCATCTATAAACGATGCTAGAATTCGTGCTTCGTGATTATTTGCTTTTAACAATTCTTGGGCTAAGGAATGATTTGTTCCAATAATTTTTGCCAAATTCCTTATATCGGGAATTTTAACTCCAAAAGCTTGTTCCTGATTTATGCCGAATTGTTTTAATTTATTAAAATGATCAACGGAAGATGCTGATTTTAAGCAATCTAAAACATATTGAACTTCAAATTGTGACATAAAATGATTATTTATTTTTAGAACTTATTCCAAACCGAAATATTTTGAAGTCTTTTACGAGTTTCAACATCAAATTTGCGTAGAAAAGTACTATCTGCTTTAGGAATTTGATATTTCGAAGGCATATTAATATAATCGGTGGTAGGAATTAAATAATATTGATATAACCCGTTTAATTTGCCTCTATGAACATAAACTGGTAAATATTCTACAGAAGAAACATTTTTATTGCGTTTACTAATTTCAATTTTCGCAATAATTCCACCATTTGTATTTTCATTTCGTTGATTAGAAATAAAATTACCTAAAGAATAAACTACTGGAACATTTTTATTGCTAATATTAATAAAATCAACATTTTGTATTACATGTGGATGGCTTCCTATAATCAAATCAACACCATTCGCAGCCAAAAAATTAGCAAAATCTTCTTGACTTTTATTCGCTTTTAGTTCATATTCATTTCCCCAATGTAAAAATGCTACAATATAGTCGACATTTAAGTACCTAGCTCGCTTAATATCAGTCAACACTTGAGCTGAATCGAGCATATTTACTATATTGGGATAATGTACTGGATTCATATTGGTGCCATACGTACAATTTAATATTGCAATACTGAAACCTTTATGACTTAACAATAATGGATAAATAGAATCACGATGATTTATAGACAAATAACTACCTGCATATTTAAGATCACTATTTTGAATAGTATGTATAGTTCGCTCAAGTCCTTGTTTACCTCGATCAGCTACATGGTTATTGGCAGTAAGAATAATGTCGAAACCAGCATTTTTTGTAGCATCTAATAAATCATCAGGGCTCGAAAAGTTAGGATAACCACTATAAGGTTTGCCTGCAAGTAGAACTTCAAGGTTTACAAATGCAAAGTCGGCTTCCTGAATGTAAGGTTTTACAAAATTAAAACAAGGATTATAATTAAATTGGTCATTTAATGCACTATATGCAGCTTTAAACTGTGGTGAATGTCCCATGATATCACCAGCAAAAACCAAAGTAATTTTTTCGTCAATCAGTTGTTGATTAACGTCGATAGTATTTTCTTCTTGCAAAAAGCTTGAAAAAGTAAATACGAGAATGAAAAGGAATATAATTTTTTTCATTCGAAACAATAAAAAATCAAAGTTCTAAAGCTCCAATTAGTTCATTTACTGAGTTTAATTTATGACGAACCAAATAATCTTCTATACCTTCAAGTACTTTTTCAGATACAGATGGGTCGATAAAGTTAGCAGTACCAATTTGAATAGCACTTGCACCAGCCAACATAAATTCAATTGCATCAGTAGCGTTCATAATTCCACCCATGCCCACAACAGGGACTTTTACAGCTTTGGCAACTTGCCATACCATTCGCAAAGCAATTGGCTTAACTGCAGGCCCCGAAAGGCCTCCTGTAACAGTTGAAAGTAAGGGTTTGCGCTTCTCGGCATTAATAGCCATACCTAACAATGTATTAATTAATGAAATAGAATCAGCACCTTCGGCCTCTACGGCTAATGCAATTTCAGAAATATCGGTAACATTTGGCGAAAGCTTAACCATAAGCTCATTTTTGTATACACTTCGCACCGATTTAACTACCTGAGCAGCAGACAAACAACTAGTTCCAAAAGCCATTCCTCCTTCTTTTACATTTGGGCACGAAATATTTAATTCGATTCCAGGTATTTTATCTAGGTCGTTTAATTTTTCAGCTGTGATAATATAGTCATCAATAGTGCTACCTGATACATTTACAAAAATGCTAGTGTCATAGTTTTTGATGGTTGGATAAATGCTATTAATAAAATAATCAACACCCTTATTTTGCAGTCCCACAGCATTTAACATGCCCGAAGGGGTCTCAGCCATGCGAGGATATGCATTACCTTGACGATCACGAAGGGTAGTACCTTTAACTACAATACCACCAATTCGAGACAAATCCACAAAATCTTTATACTCGGTACCATAGCCAAAAGTACCAGATGCAGTCATCACCGGATTCTTCAACTCCATCCGACCTAATTTCACTCTTAAATCTACCATTTTAATTTCGAAATATTAAAAACAGGACCTTCGGTACATACACAAACATGACCATCAATACTATCAGTTACACAACATAAACAAGCACCAAAACCACAAGCCATTGTATTTTCTAACGATACTTCACATTCAATATTATTTTGTTTCGCAAAGTTAGCTACAGCTTTCATCATAGGTGTTGGACCACAAGTATATATAAAATCAAATTTAGTTGACAAAACGGAATGATTTGTGACAAATCCTTTTTCGCCATGAGTGCCATCTTCAGTGGTTGTATACACTTTACCGTATTCAGCAAACTGTTCTAATTGAAGTAAATTTTCTTTTGATCGGCCTCCAAGTAAAAAATGACAGTTAATGCCTTTTTCCTTTAGTTTAGAGCCTAAGTATAGCAGTGGAGCAATTCCAACACCACCACCAACTAATAACACATCTAAATTGGATTTTTGAGGTATTGTGAAAGAATTACCAAGAGGTAGCAAAAGATTTAGGATATCATTCGACTTAATTTCACTTAATTTACGAGTTCCTTCACCTACAACTTGAATCAATAACCAAAGCTCATTAAGCTGATAATCAATAAAATTAATTGATATTGGCCTACGTAGAAATGCATTTGGAGTATTATCAATACGTACTTCGACAAATTGACCTGGAAGCATATTGGGGAGTGCTTCATTGCCACTTATAATAAGTAAAAAATATTGGTCGTTAAGTTC
>JBMOHZ010000102.1:0-7745 GCA_049317585.1 Paludibacter sp. | reverse complement strand
TTTGAATTATACAGTACCCAAAAGATGGATTGAAAAAATGAAAATACAATCGGTACGATTTAACGTACAAGCTCAGAATTTACTCACGCTTTCTCCTTTTAAAAATGGAGACCCCGAAGTTTCTAACGGAGCCGCAGGGGCCGATGCCAACATTACACCCGGAAATATTGGTCTTAATTCAGGTCTTGCAACGCTTAATTTTGGTGTCAGTGTTGTGTTTTAGGATTTTAGTAAATTTGCACCTTCTTTGTGATGGTGTTATTATTAGTTTTTACTTTCAGCAAAAACAACCCTTTTAATTTTTTGGATAGTGGTAGTTGTATCAACTCCGTGCGCGATGTTTTTCGGTTGGATAGCATTAAAACAGATTTACCGCTAAGGTCGAATAACTCTACTAAATAACTGCCTATGTAGCTGGAATTGAGTTCAATATTCAACAAATTGGTGGTCGGATTTGGATAAATTTTAAAGCTATCTTCATTCTCGTTGTTTTTGGCAATGCTTGCGAAGCCTCCAGAATTATATACGGGCAATGCACCTGTATAATCAATCTCAAAAGTTTGCGATAATCCGTCGTTTAGTCGTAAAACGCTGTTCTTCAATTGCAAATTTGGCCCATCGTACACACTCCATTTCGAATTGCTAAAATCAACTGCCGTTCCATTTACCGACCATGAAGCAATTCGTCCACATCCTTCGCCTGTTGGCCAAGTAGGTTGAATGAATGGTGGCGATTTTTGTGCTAATTGGGGCGTTGTAGGCCCGTAACCCCAATCGTAAAGTGGTTCGGTAAATGTGCCCGACGAATTGTATTGGATATTTAATACATCGCCCTTGGCACTGATATAAATGATATTATCGGTGGCAATATTGGTTTTATTGAGCGACGAATTGGCAATGATGGCATCTTGAAAAGCCAGAAATGTAGCATATTCTTTTTTTGAACCCACTTCCAATATCAAGCCGCACAAATTGCCTTGCGATGCCGCATCTTTCAGCGCATAATTATCTGTAGCAGTTGCGTAAGTTGGCGCCGTTTGAGCTATAGAACGAATGGCTACATAGTTGCTGTCCATTTCGAAAAACTCAATATTGTTGCGCAGTAAACGGGTAACTGTAGCATTCTTTTTCCACACGGCCATGTACGAAAAGTTTGCATTACTCACATCGGCCGACATGTTTACCGGATTTCCCTTGCCATCGCTTGGGAAACGCTTATTGAAATCGGTTGCCCAACTTGTTTGCCAATTATTGATAATGGTTTGTATCTGAGCATAAATTGCGGTGTAATTACTTGGTACTTTGGTTAGTTGCACCATCACGTTTTTGTGATGTACCAACTGGTCCCACGGCATACGATGACGGGCTTTGTTCCATTCTTTGGAGCCATAGCCTACAATCACGTTAGCTGTTTTGGCCGAATTTGTTGGGTCGGGAGTAACTTTTCCTACAAATTTCCAAGCCTGAAATTGCGAGTCGCCACCCGTAAAACCACCATAAGGCAAATAAGCAGCTCCAAGCGTATAAGTATCACCAATGTAAAAAGTTTGTTTCACAGCTCCGGGGTTGTTCATCAAGTATTCGCCTTTGCTATTGTAGTACATCGCATTTTTGGCCAATTGTTTTTTGGCTAATTTTACGGCTGCCTGCGGTGGACGATAGCTCGAAACGGCAGCATAAACAGCTGTTGAAGCCTCTACATTTTGAGAGCCTATTGCCCACGAAATTTTACGTGGACTCTCGCCAAACCAGAGCCACGAAAAATAATCGCTACCTGTGACCACGCTTTCGTAGCCGCCAGAGTTGCGCGATTCGTAACCGCCCACAATGCCTTGTGTATAATGCAAAGCCATTTCGCAAGCATAATAATCGAGTACGGCCCGAGCCACTTTTCGTACGTCGGGGTCTTTAGCTCCGTCGTACAAACCTAACCAGCCAAGCATGCCATAAGGCGCGTATGTGCTCGAATTCCATTCGCCTAGACCGGCTGTATACAATTTTTTTGCCCAGTCGGTAATCCAAAGTTTTGCGCTATCTAATTTTTGTTGTGCATCCGGAAAATCGGCAGGAAAACTATCGCGTGCAATTTGTGCATACAAATAAGCTGCCGGACGTGTCATAGCAATGTGGTTTTCGGTTCCTTCGGCTGTAAAAAGATTATAACTATCGTTTCTATCCCACGCAGCTGTCAGGTAATTTTTTACAGTCGATTTTACCGAAGGTGCTCCCCAATAGTTCGAAAATAGAAAGGTTTCGCCAGCCAAATTGAAATGGAAGCGCGCCTGAATGCAAGTAGAATTATTAAAATGTGGCAGATATTGATTTCCTTTGGCATTATTTACACCATATTTATGGAAAGATGCCACTGCAATTTGCCAGTTGTATTTTCCATAATCGGATGGATTACAGTTGTACCATCCCGAAGCATCAGCTTTGTAATCATCGGCAACATAATTAATAATTTGCTGCGAACGGGTTTGAAATTCCGTTTCGTACGATTGGGCTGAGAGATTAAAAGCAACAAGAGTAAAAAGCGAGAAAAGCAACTTGGTGATGAATTTCATAAATTGGATCGTAATATAATGAGTGTGTAAAATATTAACTTTATGACGTGAAGAACTTGTTTTTGCCTTAAGTTTGGATGCAAAAAAAACACCGGAATAAATTTCTTATAGAAAAAAAAGTACTCCGGTGTTGTTTTTTCGAGATTGAAATGTAATATACCGACAATCTAATCAATCACTATTTATATGCTTCGTTCAGTTCTGTTTCACGGGCAAGTACTTTCCACTGCCACTTAGGTGAATTCCAAGTTTGCACACCAGCACCACGATCTCCATTAGGAATATCAATATGCAAAGCACGAAGGTAATACACGCGGTCGCCTTCGAAGTTTAATTCTTTCCAGCGTTCGTTGTGAATATCATTTTCGGTTACCGCAGCCAATGCTGTTAAACCGGCTCTTGCTCTTACTTTATTAATATCCGCTGCTGCACCTACAGCATCCACTGCTTTTAATCTGAGAATGGCACGAGTTAAATAAATTTCGGACAAGCGAATCATTGGAATATTTGTTTTTAAGCGATTACTTGTAGCCTTGTAATACTTATCGCCCCAAACATACGCCCTATTAGTTGTAAACTGTGTTTCATAAATACCATCATCGGGAGTTGCATATCCACTTGGCTTGCTAGTACTTGGTAAATAACGGTGATACAATTGTTTGTATCTTTTGTCAGCCAATGCCTCAGCAGTTTCTTCTTTTGTGGTTGGGTTTTGCCAGCCTACGGTTTCCAAAAAATAATCGCTACAACTTAACGCTCTACCAGAATGGTTATCACCAGTTCGTCTGCTTCGCGAGAAGCGTTCGGCAACCCATTGGTTTTTCCAACTACCCACACCGTCGCCATCGTACTGAAGATAAAACCAAATTACTTCAGTACCACCACCTTCAACTCCAGTATTTGTGTTAAAAGCATTGATAGGATCACCAGTTAACGTATAATAATTTGACGTTTCGGCATAGCTGATAATGTCATCACACAGTTTTTTTGCTTTGTCAAATTCATTCATTTGAAGGTAAACTCGGCTCAATAAAGCCATTGCAGCGTATTTATTAGCTCTTCCGTATTTGTACGAAGCATGGTGTTTGGTAGCATCATATTTCTCTGGAAGTATTGTTATCGCTTTTTCCAAATCACTCACCATCACATCGTATATTTGCTGAGTAGTAGCCAATTGTCCTTTGATAGCTTCTTCAAAACCATTCGGAATTTTTTCGAGCCATGGTATGACTTTGTCATTATTTGCAGCCCCTTTTTGATAAGGAGGCAAATACAATGTAGAAAGCATCCACCATGTATAAGCTCTTACAAATCGTAATTCTCCCTCCAATCGTGGCACCTGTGCTTTGTTGATGTCGAAAGGATATGGATTGTTATTTTCACCAGTTTCTAAGAAGTTAATTGCATCAGTAGCTGTTCCGATTGTCATGTAATTATTGGCAAATGCATTATCAATATATGAAATATTAACTTCATTATTTCGGTTGTATATTTCGGCGCACTGCCCATCTCCTTGGAAATTAGCATTCCAATATAAACCATCAGATGAAGCATCTAATGCCAAACGTTGGTTTACGAATGGATTTTTTGCAGCATCGTTACCACTTAGTAGCCAGTATGACCCAATCACAGCATTTTCGAAATCGTTGACACTTTGCCAAGGCGATTGAAGCGGGTATTGTTTTTCGAAAAAGCTCAAGTCCTTATCTTTTTCACATGAAACTAAGGTGCTGAAAAGCACAATTAGAGCCAGTATTTTTGTTGAAATTATTGTTATTTGTTTCATTTTTTTTTTTAGAATTTAAGATTAATACCAAAATTAATTGATTTTAGGGTTGGTAATCCATATCCCATCACGCCTTGAGTTAAATTGCGGTTTTGGGCATTGCTGCTAAGATTTACACCTTCGGGATCGTAGCCCTTAAATGCAAAGGCCCATGTAAGAATATTATTGGCCGATACGTAAGCATTTAAACCTTTTAATTTTAGTTTATCAGCAATAGATTTATCAAAATTATAATTCAAACGAAGCGTTCTTAATCGAATATAATCGCCTTTTACGAGGTATTGGTCTGTCAGATATTTTGGATTAAAATTCTGATTGGCTTTTACCAAAGTGCCTGCTGCATTGTATTCGTCGTAGTTGCCATTAGCTGTTAGTTTGGGCAATGTAGCAGTAGTGTTGGTTGCCGACCATGAATTTTCTTTCAATCCACCTGACATTTGATGCAATCCTACGTTATTTAACAAACTCGAAACCTGATCGTATACATAGTTACCACCCGAGAAGGTGAATGTAAATGACAATTCGAAGTTTTTGTACGAAAACGAATTGCTTAAACCTCCAAAATAAGTTGGTAAGCCCGATTTTCCTTCTTTCAATATTCTGTTCGAGCCAGTGTTTGCATTTGTAGCAGGCAACAGAACACTTTCGCCCGTTGCGGGGTCAATGTAACGTCCTAAATAATTGGGATTAAGTTCAGTTGTATTTACACCAGCATCATCTTTAATAAATTGGTTGTTATCGGCTTTGTAAATAAGCGGATAACCATACTTGGCATCTATTCCCGCAAATTCATTCAAGTACCAGGTACCCAAACCGCCGCCAGTACGAGTGAGTGTATTGCCTGTAATTATACCAGCCCCTACACCATCGAGCGCCGAGTTTAGCTTTAAAATTTCACTACTATTGGTGGTAATATTGAACGATGAAGTCCATTTGAAGTTTTTATTGTCAACGTTTATCGTATTGATATTAAACTCAATACCATGATTTCGCATGTCGCCAATATTGTTCCATATTGAACCATCAAATCCCCATGAGAAAATTCCCGAAGAGATTGGTATTGGAGTAGCCAATAACATATCTGTCACTTTTTGATTGTAATAGGCTACCGAACCAGTAATTCTGTTTTTCAAAAATCCAAAATCGACACCATAATCTGTAGAATTAGTAGTTTCCCACGAAACTGTTTTAACAGCTAAGGACGATAAAGTTGTACCTTTGGTTATTCCTAAATCTTTTTGTCCGTAGCGTAACCAATCGAGGTAGCCTGGAGCATCAATACCTGATGGAATATTTGCATTTCCGGTTTGCCCAAAGCTGCCTCTAATTTTAATCAGATCAACAAATTTCACATCCTTCATAAACGCTTCGTCAGAAAGTATCCAGCCGGCAGAAAGTGCAGAGAAATTAGCCCAGCGATTCACGTCGATAAACTCAGAAGTTCCATCGCGACGGAAACTAACACCCAACAAATACTTATCCATAAATTTGTAGTTAGCACGTCCAAAATAGCCTTGCAGATAGCGCTCGCCACCATAAGCACTGCCCAAACGGATTGGGTTTCCGGGAGAGCCAACTTGTTGCAAAGTACCCGAAAGCTTATCGCCTTCAATATAAGATCTTTCGGTTGTAATTAATTCTGTCTCAAAACCAGCGACAAGATTAATTCCATGATTGTTGAAAGTTCGATTATAGGTTCCAAAGGCGTTGAAACCTAAATGGCGGTATTGTGATTTGTCATCAAAACCATAAGCACTTTCGCGACGAACAACCGTGTTAGTCCACAAGATATTATGGTCGTGCGATAAATCCATAGATGCTTCGCCACGCAAGGTAAGACCTTTAATGAAAGGCACATTGTATGTTAATGCACCTCCTGTGAGTATGCGATACTTCATTGCTTCGGAACGGATATTGGCAGGGTCGTTTGAAGCTACAAGGTTATATCCCGATAGTGTATTCCAAAGTATGGCTGGATTATTCGGCTGATAAACTGGCATCCAAGGGGTATTTGCAGTAAGTGACATATCAAATCCGCCCATTGCAGTATTATTATTTCCTCCAGGTACACCTCCATTGGGAGGAGTTATATTATTTAAATAGGAGAGGTTGATTCTTGCTTCAAGTTTTAAGTCTTTAGTAAGACTAAAATCCATATTTGAACGAAGCGTAAAACGATCAAGCGATTCGTTTTTAATTACACTTTCATCGCGTCGATAATTGCCCGATAAAAAATAGGAGCCTTTTGGAGTGCCATTGGTAGTCGAGAAATTAACTTCTTTAAAACCTCCAGTTCTCAAAATTTGTTTGGCCCAATCGGTTTGAGTTGCCAAAGCCTGTTCACGGGTTAAGGTTGCTGTATTATCAATACTATTTACTCGTCCATGTACAATAGGATCGTATTGAACAGGTAGAAGGTTCGAATTTCCACGAGCAGTTTCCATGATATCAAACCATTGAGAGGTTTTAGCTAAACCAAAATCTTCAGGGCGTTTTGTTAAGTCCGAGAAACCTTGCGAATAACTGAAGTTTGATTCGGCAACGCCTGATTTTCCGCTTTTTGTGGTAACAATAATAACACCATTTGAACCACGTTGACCGTAAATAGCAGTTGCTGCTGCATCTTTCAATACTTCAAGTGATTCTATATCATTGGGGTTAATAGTTGATAAAATACCTACGGAATTACCATTGGTTTGATAATTTGTAGAACTGTTGTCAAGGTTACTTCCCACAATAATACCATCAATTACCCAAAGTGGCTCAGTAGCTGATGAGAGTGAGTTTGTACCACGAATCATAATGCGAGAAACGGCACCCGGGCTGCCGGAAGCACTTGAAACATGTAGACCCGATGCAGAACCTTGAAGCGCTCCGTCTAACGAACCTGACGACAATGAAGTAATTTGGTTGCTTGTAACTTTTGCAACTGAACCAATTACGTCACGTTTTTTTTGTGTTCCATAACCTACAACTACTACTTCGTCTAATAGTTTTTGGTCTTCTTGTAAAATAATTTGAATATTTGAGTTATTGCCAACAACTACTTTTTGGGTAAGATAGCCAATAAATGAGATTTCTAAAGTTGGATTTTTTAGTTTGGAGTTGAAGCGAAAAGGTGCCGTTTACATCGCTTATAGTTCCGTTGGATGTATTTAGCTCAACGATATTCACCCCAATGGCAGCTTCGTTTTGTGCATCTAACACTTTACCCGTTATTTTAAGAGGTCTATTTGTTGGCGATTCTACTTGTTTTAAAATAATCTGCTGACCTGAAATTTCATATTGAATAGATTTACCGGCAAATGCCTTTTTTAAAACATCCTGAACGGAGGCATCGGCAGATTTCAATGAAATGGGTTGATTTAAATCAACGGAATTATCAAAAGTGAACG
>JBMOHZ010000101.1:0-7805 GCA_049317585.1 Paludibacter sp. | reverse complement strand
ACGATACAACGTTGATACTCACTCTGGGCATTGAATTTGGCAAAATTGGCTACGGTAATATTACCGAACCTGTAAAATATGCGGGTTCCGGAAAAGTAATACGTGTTGGGTGACATGGAAATTATTTACCATAAATGAACATTGATGCGTAAAATTTTTCCATTATTGCTAAAAAATATCAATGAACATAGAATAAACATCAAGTCAAAATGAATTACTACTCTGATAATCATTTGCATACAACAAATAATCAAGCAACTTTAAAAATTTAACTCTTTATTTTGCAAAAAAGAGAACAACATCCAAAAATATGCTTTATATTTGCAGCAAGAAAAAACTACCGCATTGTTCTGAGATTGGAAAACTCAACACTAAAAAATTAACGAGCAAGGTATATTTTTAATGGCGGGCTGCGCCTTCGGGTATTCAATTGTGAACGGCAGATTACAAAGAAAACGTACTCCTCAAATCCTATTTAATAGGAGTTTTCTCAACAAAAGCAATGCGGTTTTTCTTTTCGAAAAAAAAAGATGTTGGTAAATTTTACCAACATCTTTTTTTTATTTTTAATCCAACCATTTCAGAAAGTTATCCGGATTTTGGTCAAAACTAAATGCCTTTCGGAGTGGCATTCCTTTTTCGTTGAGCATCACATAAAAAGGCTGCGCATTGGCACCAAACTTAACCCGTTGCAGGTAACTCCATTTATCGCCTATAGTTTCAATTTTGCGTATCTTTCCATTTTCGGTTACTTCAAAAGGCGCTTTAAGTGCTGTTTTATCGTCAACAAACAACGATATTAAAACCACATCTTTTTCCAACTTATCTTTCACCCGTTCGTCTGTCCACACCGATGCTTCCATTTTGCGACAATTAACACAGCCATAACCCGTAAAGTCAATCACCACAGGCAATCCTTTTTCGGCGGCAAAGTTCATCCCAGCTTCGTAGTCGGTAAATTTGGCGTGTACTTCGTTGTTGTACAAATTAAAATCCTGTGTGGTTAAAGGCGGTGCAAAAGCACTTATAGCTTTGAGCGGCGCTCCCCATAGTCCGGGTACCATATACATGGCAAACGACAAGGAGATAATGGCCAAAAATGTACCTGTTACCGAGCTGTGTTTTGTTTCGCTATCGTGTGGAAAACGAATTTTTCCAAGCAAATAAAATCCGAGTAACGCAAAAATTACTATCCAAAGTGATATAAACACTTCGCGGTCGAGCAAGCGCCATCCGTAAGCCAAATCGGCCACCGACAGGAATTTAAGTGCCAAAGCCAATTCCAAAAACGCTAACACCACCTTAACGGTATTGAGCCAACCACCTGAGCGCGGCAATTGTTTGAGCAGCGATGGAAAAAAGGCAAAGAAGGTAAACGGAATGGCCAATGCCACTGCAAAACCCAACATGCCAATGGCAGGGGCAAGTAGTGAACCGGTACTCGAAACTTCAACGAGCAAAGTGCCTATAATGGGACCTGTACACGAAAACGAAACCAATGCCAGCGTAAATGCCATAAAAAGAATACTTAGGTAACCAGCAGTTGAATCGGCTTTGGCATCAATTTTAGTAGACCACGAAGCAGGTAAAGTAATTTCGAAGGCTCCGAAAAACGAAATGGCAAACACGATAAGCATACCAAAAAACAGGAGATTAAATACAGCATTGGTCGATAAACTATTCAGTGCGCTCGCCCCAAAAATTACGGTAATTAATATGCCTAAAGCCACATAAATAAGTACAATGGAAAGTCCGTACAACAGCGCATCGGTACGAGCACGACTTTTATTCTCGGAGCGTTTCAGAAAGAAACTCACAGTCATTGGAATAATTGGCCACACGCAAGGTGTGAAAAGAGCCAGAAAACCACCCAGCATTCCGGCAAGAAAAATAAGCCACAAATTGGTGCTCGAAGTGGTGCCCGCTAAATTTCCCAACGCCCGAAGTTCATTAATCACAGGTTTCCACAGATCAACGTTAGCATCCGTATTTTCGATAGGTAATGTACTAATAGCTTGAGATGTTGTGTCCTCATTTGCAACAGTAGCAGTAACAGGTTGAGCAGCACTAGCTGCATTGTCGGTTTTTAAACCAAGATTAAAAAATTCTTTGGTAGGCGGCAAACAACTTTCGTCGTTACAAACCATAAACTCAACATGCCCTTTAACCTGCACTTGAGCCACATCAGCAAACGATATTTGCTGCACAAAAATGGCTTGGTTGGCATACCAACTCAATTTCATATCGAAATTGGGGTCGAAAACCTCTTTCAAATTGGATTTTGACGTAACCGCGCCTTCCAATTTGGCATTTTTAATATTATCGAAAACAATTTTGGTAGGCACCGGACCATCAGGTGGGATATTCATACCATACAAATGCCATCCTTTTTCGATACTGGCACTTAATACAATATTGGCCGTTGTTTTACTCGTGTTTTTTAACTCAAAAGTCCATTTTACAGGTTCGTGAATTTGCGAAAACAATCCAACGGCGAGGAGTAAAAGTGCGATTACTAAATTTAACTTCTTCATATATTCAAAATTTGACCTCAAAAGTACACATTAAACATGAATATACGAATAATAGTTTATTTGAGATTTGAATTATTTAACGAAAGCAATCGCAAAGCCGGCACACAGAAATCATCCGTTTTGGGTGAAACTAAATAATGTCCGAATATTCAACCCTGAATTTCGGACATTATTTTTTGGAAATATCGATTTTGGCTCTGTTTTATTCAAATAAAAACCACAATTTTTTGGATTTGTGCATCGCGGTTAAAAACCAACGAACTTTGCAACGGACTCAATGTATATGCTGACAAAACCTCTTTCTCACCATCCAGATACCATATTTCCATTCCCACATTGCCATTTTGCTGATATACAAAAGGTATGGAGCAATAGGTAAAACTCAAATGCGGATAAGCATAATCGGCGGTTGGTGGCAAAAATTCGGCGGTTTTGAGCATCGATTTCTCAATGTGCAAACATCCATTTTCGACTTGTACGCCCAGTTCGTAAAACCGGCTTATAATATCTTCCTTCACCTGACCAGTCATGCCGGGTTGCTGTACACCAGCCATCATAGGTGTGTGCGAGTAGGGGTCGAATGGAAATGAGCCATAATCGGCTGGCGATTTGTGTGCACCAATGCCAGCTTTTACGTCGGCATAATGCAGTTTTAAACGGCTGACTATTTCTGCATTTTCATTTTTTCGTTCTGCAATTTGAATGTTCTCGCCAATGGCCAACAAGAGTTTCGAAACCATGTGCCAATAAATGCATCCCAAGCCTTCGTATTTGTAGAATGTACCTGAACGACCCGTAAACGACTGATGATCAAATATTTTTTCGTAAACTGCTTCAATGGATTCAATGTCGGCATCCGACACTTGCAGTTCGCCTTCGCTTCTTAACTTCAACAATGCTTGGTTCAGAAAACTGACATTATTGAAATTGGCATTAAAGTGAAATTGGCCTTTTTTATCGGTAGTAATAATTTTTGAATTTCCGTTAGCTACAAGTTTTTGCAATAATGCTATGCGCTCAACATCCTGAGCAGCAATGTTGTTTTTATCTAAAAACGAAGGAAGCGTTTTGTTTGGATACAGAATATAACTGTTTTGGTCGGCCCGATACAAGGCACTTTGACGCAAAGCATCTAATAAATCAATAGCCTCTGTAGCCGATAGTTTTCCGGAACTAAGCACTGAAACCTGTCCTTCGAGCATTTCATACAAATGACGAATTTCCACTGCATCATTTTTAAAACTTACCAAATTATAGGCATGATACATATTGTCAGGCCGTTTGTTGGCTGCAATGGATTGGTCGAGATAATCGAGCGTAATTGCAAAGAAATTTAATAAATCCGTTTTTGAAATCAACTGCTTTTTAGATGATAATCCACTGTAAATATTTGCACGATAATTATTTCCGGCCATTCCCAAGGCATCGGCTACAATGCGACGTTGCTGGTTTGAAAATCCACTTTGAAGCGCAGCATCATGATCGATAAATGTAGCAAAAACACCTTCGAAAAAGGCATGCATTTCTTCTGAAACAGTATAATTTTCGACATCGGAATCGGCAAAAAGTTGCTGTGTAAATACCACAAACCGACGCATGTAATAAAGCGTAACCATGGATGCTCCCGTACCTACCAAGGCATTGTTAGCATCATTCCACTCGGGACGTAAGGTATTCATCCAAATACCGGCTTCGGGAATAAAATTGCTCAGTTTGGCCAAGAGTGTAGCTAATATTTTCTCGGTAAATGTCACTAATTTCACATCACCATCTTCATCGCGAACTAAGCGGGCATCAGCTCCGTAGGTTTTTTCGAGTTTCTCAATTTCGTGATGCAAAGTAGCATCGAACCGAATGGAGTTTTTAGGATTGACAACAATTTCGTCGTAGTTTTTAATACGATACGGCACATTGGAAAAGGCAAACATTGCCTTGTTGAGCCACGAAACAAGTGCTTGGGGATAATGATTGCGCGATACTTCCATGAGTTTCAACAAATAAATAATCTGATGGTCTCCCCAATAACCTATGTTCGACCACGGATTATCTGGTTCAATGGTTTCCCAATCTATTCCTTCGCTGGTTACTTTGTAAGGATTGTAACCATCAGCAGTAGTGGCATTTACAAATTTGGCAATAATGCCATTGATATAAGCCGGATACGACAACGAAAGTGCTTCCCAGTTTTGAAAAATATCACGCCAGTTGCCTTGATACGACTGTATTTTTTTGCCTGATTCGTCCTTCACATTGATATTGAATAAGTTCCACGGGCGACTAGGGTCACCATGTCGGCGACTGAACGTAAGTGGCAGGTATTCCTGAAATAGTCGGTAGAAATTGGCATCGCCGGCTTGCTGAATCAGCGTATCGAGTTCGGTGTATTGTATTGTTGCAGGCAAATTGGCCAACAAATCGGCATGTGTGGCTGCTAATTTTGTATTAAAAAGCTGTATATGTTTACGAAAATCCGCTGCATGAACGGTATAATTATCGGTGTAAATACCA
Source organism: Paludibacter sp. (assembly GCA_049317585.1). Lineage (GTDB taxonomy): Bacteria > Bacteroidota > Bacteroidia > Bacteroidales > Paludibacteraceae > Paludibacter. Next base: position 2,763 of record JBMOHZ010000101.1, on the reverse strand, counting down.
CCACGCATGGTGTTGAAAAGCACATTGGAAAAATGACGAGCCATGCCGTTTTCGTCGGCAGTGTGCTGCACTCCATCCACTTGCGATACAATTTCGAGGAGGTTCTTAGTGCCTTTTTCAATATTTTGTTCGAGGACAGCCACTATGTTTTCCGAATTCTCAATTAAATCCAACAAGTTATTTACTTGCGCCACATCCTGCGCTACTTCGGCTACAAAATACCACGATTTTGATGCATTGGCTTCCAATTTCAAGTTTGAAGAAGCAAAATAAGCACCACGCACGCCTTTGGCTTCGGTTTCAGGTACGATACTTTGTCCATCTCTGAATGCATTTAACTGCGTTGAACTTAGCAGATAATCAGCATTTTCCAATCCCACACTCCAAACTGTATTCACACGTAACGATTCGCTGGGCTCTGCACGATCCACCAAAATGGCTTCCATGCGGAAAAGTGCCAGACTCGAGTTTTCGATTAACTCGGTTTTTTTATACCCATCTACCAAAGTAGAAAAGGTGTTTTGCGTAAATTTATCGATACCTGCGGGCAAAATATTTTGCAATCCATCAAGTACTTTTACTTCTACCGTGTCTGTTGTATTATTCGTCAAGGTCGATTTTTTCACCCAACCAAAATCGTCGGCATTTATCCACGTATAACTGAATGTCAAGCCCAAATCGAAGTTTTTTTCTGAGAAAATAAGCTTATTGCCCGTTGTGCTTTTGGCAATGGAACGCTCCAATTGGTATGTTCCTTTATTCCGATCCGAAAATGGCTCCCACAAAAACGAATGACCGTTTTTTATCATTTGCAACATGGTTTTACTACCCGTTATTTCAGCCGATTCGGTAATTTTATCGTCGGTATAATACGGAAAAAGTGCCATATCAGGGTTCTTACGTCCAGCCGACAATCCACCTGTACTGGCAATATACATCCAATGGTTGGAATCGCTTGCCAAACTGATAAAAAACGGCTGCATTGAGTCGTAATTGGTTATTTGGTAATATTTTTCGCCTTCGATCAAGACAAATTGTCCCTCAACTTCTTTCTTTTTCATTATCAATAAATTGTTTTTTTAATTAATTCTACTTTGACAGATTAAATATCTGTCAAAGTAGAATTAAAATAGTTATTTCATTTTTCCAAAGCTCTTTTAGCTTCTAAATCAATTTTCATTTGATCGGTTGTTTTCTTATCAATTTTGTAGAAAATCATAAAAATGGCGCACGACATATACAAAATTCCGGGAATAACCGAAACCAACAGTTTGATGCCTGTTATGGCTGTTTCGGATTGTGGCACGTTGGGTACAAACTGCGAAATGGTTAATATCCAACCAGCAATGGCGGCACCTATACCCCAACCAGCTTTTTGAGCAAACACGGCTGCTGAAAAGTACAAACCTGTGGAACGACGACCGCTTTTCCATTCGCCATAATCGGCTGAGTCGGCTATCATGGTCCAAAGCAGTGGAACCGCAGGAGCATAAGCCATTTTAGCAATAATATTAAACACGTATATGGTGGTTAAGTCAGTAACTCCCGGCAAGTAAATGAGCATAAAAAACAAGCCCGAAATCAACGAACTGCCGATAAAAACATTCTTATTTCCAAAACGCTTGGCCAATGGTTTTGATAAGGGCAAGGCAACAATTAAGGCAACCGTTCCTATTACATTAAACCACTGCACATTATCTTCGCGACCGAGATAGTATTTGAAATAATAGGCTATAGCAGCATTTTGCATGGCAAACATAATAAACGAAACGATGCCAACTATAGCCAGTATAACCCATGACTTATTCTTGAACAAATTTCCAATATCTTCCTTCAAAGAATTTTTCTGTTCCTTGGGTGGTTGAACTCGTTCTCGGGTAGTTTTGAAAGTGATAAAGAAAAAAACCAAACTCAGCACAGCAAACAAAAAAACGGTATACTGAAAACCTTGTGCTTTGTTACCACCACCAAAAAATTCAGCCAATGTCAATGCCAAGCCAGTAACTACAAACTGCCCTGTAAATCCGGCAATAAACCGATAAGTGTTCAGTCCGGCACGTTCGTACGTATCGTCGGTCATAACTGCGCCAAGGGCAGAATAAGGCAGATTGATAAAGGCATAAGCTGTCATCAGCAGCACATAAGTTGCTCCGGCGTAAATGATTTTACCCATTTCGCCAAAATTGGGCGTAGTAAAAGTAAGAATTGCCAACACAGCGTACGGAATAGCTCCAAATAAAATATAGGGGCGAAATTTTCCCCAACGCGTATTGGTACGGTCGGAAACTACTCCAATAATTGGGTCGATAGCCATATCCCAAAAGCGGGCGATAAGCATAATGGTGCCAGCCGCAGCTGCCGAAATTCCGTAAATATCGGTATAAAAAAACAAGAGCCAAAAGCCCACCATATCCCACACAAAATGCGATGCCGTGTCGCCCAAGCTATAGCCAACTTTTTCTTTGAATGATAATTTTTGAGGTGTGTTGTTCATAATTTTCTAGCTGATTTGTTTTATGCAAAGATATATCTAAGCAATCGATAACAAAGCATTTTTCAGCACACAAAAACTCAATCCAGTTCAATTTTCACCTCACTTTATTACTACAACAACTATATCTAAATAGCTGTATATTAACAACAAACAAAAATATCATGTTGCAAAACATATTTCAAAGCCCATTTTAGCACTACAATATGTTTGTTTGCATACACATAAGAGGCTGTCTCAAAAGAAAGATGAACGCAAATTACGCAAAAAAC
>JBMOHZ010000100.1:0-7845 GCA_049317585.1 Paludibacter sp. | reverse complement strand
TCTTTGTCGATTTCTTTTTGAGGAAAAATGGAATGGAGTGTAATGTCAGCCAACAATTCAATGGCACGTTCGGTATATTCGTTGAGTACGGTAGCAAAAACAACCGTTTCTTCTTTGGAAGTAAATGCATTTAATTCGCCACCAACATGCTCCAACCGATTAATAATGTGTCCCGAACGGCGTTTGGCGGTGCCTTTAAAAAGCATGTGCTCTATAAAATGAGCCATGCCTTGTTCATTCTCATTTTCGTCGCGCGAACCTGTGTTTATAACTATTCCACAGTAAGTAACAGCACAATTGTCAGGCTTGAAAATAACTTTTAAGCCGTTTGACAAGGTGTGTGTTAAATACGATGGTTTTTGTTGAGCAGTTGACATGTATGTTTTTTATTTTGCTTTAGCTAAAACTTCCACCGCTTTAAGTACGGTGATATCATCTTTGTAAAAAAGCGGATAAAAACCTTCGTCGCCCAACACATTTCGGGTTATATATGATGTGAGTTGCGTTTCAATTAATTTTTTTGAAATATTGATTTGTTTTGGGTTGGGAACAAGTCCTTTTTTGGCTGCAAAAACAGTAAACTCATTTAATAATGCTTGTTTGCTTAAGTATGCATTCATCGCTTGCCATGTTTTAATGGAACTCAACATTTTTCGGTTGGCATCGGTATATTTAAATGCAAACTGATATAAATAACCGTAGTTTAAAGCTTGATTTAAGTATGGAGTATATGCTGTGGTATCGCGCGCAACAAAAATATCGGGCATTATGCCACCTCCGCCGTATACAGTTCTACCTTTCAGGGTTTTGTATTTTTTTGTTTTAGCCTCTTTTATGCTGTCTTTGCTGTCGAACTCGCCATGTAAATAGCGGTTCATAATTTCGTTTTCGTAATCTTCGGCTTTTCCTTTTACGTAAGGTTTTTGAATGCTGCGTCCCGAAGGTGTGTAATAACGAGCTACGGTTAGTCGAAGTGCCGACCCATCGGATAATTCGTATTGCTGCTGTACCAAACCTTTGCCAAACGAACGCCGTCCAATAATTGTTCCTCGGTCATTATCTTGTATAGCGCCAGCAAAAATTTCGCTAGCCGAAGCCGAAAACTCGTCGATTAAAACTACAACAGGAGCATTTATGCAACTACCTTTTCCATCGGCATTTGCTTCAAAACGTTTGTAAGCTTTACCTTCAGAATATACTATTAATTGCCCTTTAGCTAAAAATTCGTTTATCATATTAATGGCCTGATCCATAAGTCCGCCACTATTCTCACGCAAGTCAATAATGTATTTTTTAGCACCTTTAGCACGCAGATTGGCAATGGCATTCAAAAATTCGGTATAAGTTGTTTCGGCAAATTTATTTACCTTTATAAAACCAACTCCAGGAGTGATTATATAGGCTATATCAACCGAATTTACAGGAATTTTACCACGTGTTACCGTATATTTCAAAACCTCTTTAGTGCCAAAGCGTTTTACGCCAATTTTTACTTTCGTGTTTTCTTTTCCACGAAGTTTTTTCATTACTTTTTCGTTGTTTATCTTTTTGCCTGTAAACATAGTATCATTAACCATTATTATACGGTCGCCAGCGAGCAATCCTACTTTTTCCGAAGGTCCGCCACTGATAACCGATACAATCATAATGGTATCGTTTTGAATATTAAATTGTACGCCTATACCACTGAAACTGCCTTCGAGCTGACTATTTACCGCTTCGAGGTCGGATGCAGGAACGTAAACTGAGTGCGGATCGAGTTTGGTAATCAAATCCTCAACAGCTGCTTCGCTCATAGCATGTATGTCGGTTGAATCAACATATTTTCCATCAATCATCGAAAGCACTTCTTCAATTTTATTGCCATTATTGCCCGACAGAATACCACGTAACGAATTGGTATTGCGCAAGTTTGAACGTGAAGATAGCATATTGCCCAGTACTAAACCAACAACTAAGGACACAAAAACCAATAGTACTAATAACAGATTTTTTTTGTTCATAAGAATTTTTTTTCGTGTTTGGAGCGTAAAGATACGAGTTTCATTTTAATACCCCAAAATCTTTAACATTGACTTATAACTCTGTTCTTTGGCAAAAAGTTTTGTAAAATATTCACCATCTTCATCTTTGTCAATAATTACCAGTTTTGGTGCAGGGATTAGACAGTGTTGAATGCCTCCAAAGCCACTTAACGACTCTTGGTATGCACCCGTGTGGAAAAATCCGATATACTGTTCGCGCTCTTCTTGCATTTTAGGGAGGAAAATAGCATTGGAGTGAACCTCGGCATTATAAAAATCCTCGCTATCGCATGTTAAGCCACCTAAATTCACCCGTTCGTATTCCGAATCCCAATTATTTATGGCCAAAAACACAAAACGCTGATTGATTGCCCATGTATCGGGTAAGGTAGTCATAAACGAACTGTCAATCATGTTCCAAAGTTCACGGTCGTTTTGTTTTTTCTGATTTACAATAGAATATAGCATTGCGCCACTTTCGCCAACGGTATACGAGCCAAATTCAGTGAATATATGTGGCTCAGGTACTCCATTTTGTTTACATATAGTTTTAATCTGAGCTACAATTTCTTCGGCAATGTATTCGTAATCGTAACTCATATCCAAATGTGTTTGAATTGGGAAGCCTCCACCAATGTTTAAGCTATCTAACTCAGGGCATTTCTTTTTCAGTTCGCAATACAAGTTCACTGCTTTGTTCAATTCATTCCAATAGTAAGCAGTATCCTTTACGCCCGTATTGATAAAGAAATGAAGCATTTTGAGTTCAACTTGCGGGTTGTTAGCTATGTTTTTAAGATAATAAGGTATAATATCTTTGTAACGAATACCAAGTCGCGACGTATAAAAGTCGAATTTTGGTTCTTCTTCGGCAGCAATACGTATACCTACTTTAAACTTTAATTCAAAATCTTTCAATAGAATATCAAGTTCAAATTTATTGTCGAGTATGGGTACCACATTGGTAAATCCGGATCGCATAAGGTTCTGAATATTTTCAACATATTGTGGGCGTTTAAATCCGTTGCAAATTACATAAGTATCTGGTTTGAGTAATTCTTGTTCGTACAAGGATTCCATAATATTAATGTCGAATGCCGACGAAGTCTCCAGATGAACACCGTTTTTAAGCACTTCTTCCATTACAAACGAGAAATGTGAGCTTTTTGTACAATAGCAATAATTGTAATCGCCATTGTAGTCCACTTTGGCCATTGCCACATTAAACATACGTCGGGCTTTTTGAATATTCATGCCAATTTTTGGTAAATAGGCAATACGCAAGGGAGTTCCGTACTGTTTTATTATGTCCATTAAAGGTACATCGAACCATTCAAGTTCATTTTCAACCACATCAAATTCTTCGTTCGGAAATTCAAATGTTTGTTCAATTAGATCTTTATATTTGTTCTTCATATTGGGGATTATAAATGGGTGAGAAAAAGTTTTATTGTATGTGTTTAATTATAAGATATTTAAAAAATTATTTATTGTTTCAAATGATATTGTTTCTATTTTTCTTAATGTATGAAAATGGTTTGTATTTATTTGTTTTAAATAATCCAACTCGTTTAGATTGTATAAATTCAAATAATCTAACTCACTTAGAATGTTTGAATTTGCGGAAATGGACTGCAAAAATAGTAATTAATTTAATAAAAGCGTCATTTTCAACTTTATAAATTGCATTTATTTGTTAGTTTTAGTTTCTTTGGAATAGTCAAAGTTTAGTTGATTGGTTTGAAATATATGATGTTATAAATCAACTTTTATCAAGTTGGTATGTTATTTGTTGAGGTAGTATTGTTTAAAAATGCACTCATAACAATAGTTAGATCATATTTTATATTTAAAAAAACACAGTTATTCAGTATGAACAAAAAAGTATTTTTAATTTTATTTGCAGCAGCAAGCTCTGTTGCATTATTAGCTCAAACAGCCGAAAGAGCTATTGGTATCCGATTTGGTTCGGGCGGCGAGGTTTCATATCAACATCCATTAGGTGCCGCAAATCGTATAGAGTTTGATTTAGGTCTTTCACCTCAATCATTTGGTATTAACGGTATTTATCATTGGGTGAATGATTTGTCGGATTGGACAGATGGTATGTCGTGGTATTATGGACCTGGTGCAACAGTTGGTTTTTCGAATTCGACCACATTGTACCCAACAAGTAAACTTACACTGGGTGTTGTAGGTCAAGTAGGTTTAGAGTATAAATTCGAATTTCCACTTCAGTTGTCAATCGATTATCGCCCTACGTTTTATCTCTTGCGCCCCAATTGGGTTGGTTTAGGTTCATATGGCGATGTTTGTTTGTCGGCTCGTTATAGATTTTAATTTATTTACTCAACAATCCTTCTCAATATGAATGCGAAGTCAAATATAGTTTGATTTCGCATTTGTGTTTTTAATTCCGTATATTTGCATATAAATTTATACGTTTTCCATGACTTGTGTTCGAGATTTTGCTAGGACTTTACTTTTATTTCCAAAACTTTGGTTGGCACTTCGCAATCAAAGGAAAACTTCTACAATACTTTTAAAGCAATTTAGCATACGTCTTTCACATCATAATTCTCAGCGCTTACACTTATATGGCCTCTACATTCCTGTTTTTATTGGGGAATCCTATTCCATTTTACGTGGACGAAAACTTAGCTTTGATGAACGTGCTGCTATAACATATTTGGGTAGCATGACGGGTTTATTCGACGATTTGTTTGATTCGGAAAAACATGCTGACGATGCCATTCGTGCCCTTATTCACAATACCAAACCTGCTGATTCGTTATCCGAAGTGGAGCAAATATTACTTCGGCTTTTTGATTTATTTCAAACTCATATTCAAGACAAAAAAGATATTGAGTCACTTGTTAATCGTGTTTTCGAATCACAAGTGCAAAGTCGAAAACAAATTCAACCACTACTTACGACTGCCGAAATAAAAGAAATTACTTTTAATAAAGGTGGCTATACCATGCAGCTTTACAGGCGAGCATTTGCAGGAAATGTGAGTGAAGCCGAAGATGCACTTTTTTTCAATATTGGAGCTATTGGTCAGCTCGAGAATGATATTTTTGATATTTACAATGATTTTACGGCAGGTATTTCTACGCTTGCTACCATTTCCTCATCCATTCAAAGCCTGCGTGACATATATGCCGATTTGCAGCATCTAATTTTTCGTCAAATTGAAAATTTGGATTACAATAAAGCGGATAAACGTGCTTTCAAATGTATTTTTGCTTTGATTACAGCTCGTGGATTGGTGGCATTGGATAATTTGGCGCAACTTGAAAATAGAGTTGGAAGCGCATTTAATACTAAAAATTTTACACGCCAAGAGCTTATTTGCGATATGGAAAAGCCAAAAAATTGGGTTAAACTACTTCATTATGCTTCGAAATGCAGTAAAAAGTAGTATTTTTGTATCTTCAATAAATTCTCAAACATTACATGGCAAAAAATAAAAAACCGCATCCAATTTTTACCAACATAACCATTACTGATATTGCTGCCGAAGGTAAAGCTATTGCTCGAGTGAACGATATTGTTGTTTTTGTGCCTCATGTTGTACCGGACGATGTGGTTGATTTGCAGGTTACGCGTAAGAAAAGTAGTTTTATGGAGGCGCGTCCCATTTATTTTCATAGCTATTCGACCAACCGCACCGAAGCTGTATGTGAACACTATGGTATATGTGGTGGCTGCAAATGGCAAACACTCCCTTACGCCGAACAAATTAGATTCAAACAAAAGCAAGTTGTTGATAATCTGACTCGTATTGGTAAAATTGATTTGCCCGAAATAACGCCAATTCTGGGTTCAAAACGTACGGAGTTTTACCGCAACAAATTGGAATTCACCTTCTCCAACAAACGCTGGCGAACAAACGAAGAAATTGCCGAAGAAAAAGTATTTGACACCATGAATGCTGTGGGATTTCATATTCCAGGCGCGTTCGATAAAGTATTGGATATCAATAAATGTTGGTTGCAAACCGAGGATTCAAACGCAATTCGAAATGAAGTGCGTCGTTATGCTTTGGAAAAAGGCTTAACTTTTTTTGATTTACGTGCTCAGGAAGGTTTTTTACGCACACTGATGATTCGCACTACTTCTACAGGCGAGTTGATGGTGATTATGATTTTCTACTACGAAGATATTGAAGCTCAAAATGCACTTCTAGATCATATTGCTACGGAATTTCCACAAATAACATCCTTGCTTTATGTGATAAATTCAAAGGCTAACGACACAATAACCGATCAGGAAATATTGGTTTACAAAGGTGCCGAATGCATTTATGAGGAAATGGAAGGCTTGAAATTTAAAATTGGACCAAAATCGTTTTACCAAACCAATTCTGAACAAGCTTATGAACTTTACAAAGTGGCGCGAAACTTTGCTGGACTTACCGGAAACGAATTGGTTTACGATTTATATACAGGAACAGGAACAATTGCTAATTTTGTTTCGCATCAAGCCAAAAAAGTGATAGGAATTGAATATGTGCCCGAAGCTATTGAGGATGCTAAGGTGAATTCGGCTATCAATAATATTGAAAATACCTTGTTTTTTGCTGGCGACATGAAAGATATATTAAATGCTGCTTTTATCGAAACTCACGGTAAACCGGATGTAATTATTACCGATCCACCTCGTGCAGGTATGCACGACGATGTGATTGAAGCCATACGTTTTGCAGCTCCCGATCGCATTGTGTATGTGAGTTGCAATCCCGCCACACAAGCGCGCGACCTTAGTTTGCTCGATGCTAATTACAAAGTTAGCGCAGTGCAACCTGTAGATATGTTTCCACATACACATCATGTTGAAAATGTGGTATTGTTAGAGAAAAGATAATTGTAGAATGTGGAAATTTTTAGTAGAATCTTTCATTTTTCAAAGTAATTTCGTTCCTTTACATGCTGTTTAATCAGTTATATAACTAAAAAATAATATTATGGCAATTGAAATACAAGAAGTTAAGACAAAAAGTGATTTAAAAAAGTTTATATGGTTTGGAATAAATCTGTATAAAAATTGCGAATTTGCAGCTCCACCTTTGATGATGGACGACTTGCTGAACTTATCAAAAGGTAATCCGGCACTTGAGTTTTGCGAAACGGCTTATTTTGTAGCACTAAAAGATGGTAAAATCGTTGGTCGCATTGCTTGTATCATTAATCCGGTTGGTAATGAAACTTGGAAAGAGAAAAAGGCGCGTTTCGGCTGGGTCGATTTTATTGACGATAAAGAAGTTTCGAAAGCATTATTCGATACGGCAAGCGTTTGGGCAAAAAGCAAAGGAATGCATGAGCTAAATGGGCCTTTAGGTTTTACCGATTTTGACCCCGAAGGTTTGTTAGTGTCGGGTTACGATCAGGTTGGTACACTTGCTACCATTTATAATTACCCATACTATGTGCAACATATTGAGGATTATGGTTTTGTAAAAGATATTGACTGGAATGAATATTTAATTACTATTCCGGAGGTATTTCCCGAAAAATTTTTCAGAATAGCCGAAATTGTAAAGCAAAAATACAAACTTCGTTCGTTGCGTTTTAAATCGCGCAAAGAGGTAGTTGATAATTATTCACTTAAAATATTCGACTTGCTCAATCTTTGCTATCAGCATTTGTATGGTTTTACTAAACTGAACGAAAAACAAATCGCATTTTATATTAAATGGGCCAAGTAACAGTTTACTACAAAAGGTTTGCTAGTGTAGGTGTGGGTGGTGTGTGTGTGTGTGTTTGTGTGTGCGTGTGTGAGAATAGAGGAAGGGTTGCTCAGAGATTATAAAGGTCCA
>JBMOHZ010000099.1:0-7871 GCA_049317585.1 Paludibacter sp. | reverse complement strand
AACTAATGCTATAGTATTTGCGGGAAGTTCAACAATTGCTTTATGGAAATATAGAATAAAAAAAGACATGTTTCCTTTACAAGTAATTGATAGAGGTTTTGGAGGGTCTGTTTTACTCGAAAATATTTTCTATTTTCAAAAAACAATAAAACCATATCAACCTAAAATAGTAGTTCTTTACTGCGAAAATGATATTACTACGGATGATCCAGAGTTAATATTTGAGAAAGTAAGATATTTTGAAAATCTTTTACATAGCGAATTACCAAAAGCAAAATTAATAATTGTATCATACAAACCTTCTCCATCTCGAAAAGATTATTTGCAAAAAATGAAAATAGTCAATTTACAATTAAAACATTATGCAAACAAAAGACCTAACACAAAGTATGTCGATATATTCCAATCAATGATGATTGATAATCAAATTGATGAATCCTTATTTTTAGAAGATAAATTGCATATGAATGATAAAGGGTATGATTTGTGGACAAGTATTTTAAAACCTATTATTGCTTCTGATATTGATAATGAGAATTCAAATCAATTGGATAATCTAGAACTTAAAAATCCAAAGGTCTATCAGCAAGGGAGTTCAATAAGAGTTGATAATTATCTTTGCAATAAAACTATCAGAATATTCAACATGAATGGTAATGAGATTTGTAAAAGAAAATCCGTTGAATGTAATTCATTTTCAACGGATAATATAAATAAAGGTGTATATGTTGTTAATTTGCCAATGAATAAAAGCATTAAAACTATTGTAAGATAGTAGGAAAATCATTTAAATTTTTGTATAAACTAAACCGTTATTTTTTTGCTTAAGTTTGTTTTTATATTTATACTTTTATGTCAAATTTTTACTCTACAATGGTTCAATAAATTAATATAGTAAAGTATAAATAGGTATTTTAATTGTCTGTTTCTACTAATTTTGTTACATTTGCAAAAAAATGTACTGAAACGCATGTTTAGAAAGCAATTAATTCTTGTTTCTATACTTTTCACACTTATTTTTCAAGTTTTTTCGCTTGATACATATATCCGCATCAATCAATTAGGATACACACCTGCAAGCATCAAAAAAGCCATTTTACTGAGCGAATCGCAAGTCAATTTAAAAACATTTTCCATTTACGATGCTCTAACCGACGAAAAACTAGACGATTTTTCGTCTGTTAAACTTTTTGGTAGTTTTGAGCAATTTTCGTCGGTTTACACCCTTGATTTTAGCAATTTCAGAAACGAAGGTGCATTTTACATTAAGGCTAATAATTGTTATTCGCCAACCATACTAATTGATAAAAATGCGTACAAAGGAAGTGCCGACTTTTTACTTCAATACCTGCGTCAACAGCGCTGTGGCTACAATCCTACTTTAAATGCGTATTGTCATCAAGCAGATGGTGTGGAAGTGCCTGACCTTAAACTGACAAGCACAAATACTACAAAAAAAAACAAAACAACACAGCAGTCACTTGCACCTCGCACAGTTGATGTAACAGGTGGATGGCACGATGCATCGGATAATTTGAAATTTGGGAGCACATCGGCTACAGCAGTTTTTCAGTTGCTTTACGCCTACCGTATGAATCCTGCAGCTTTTTCGGATAATTTTGATGCCAATGGCCTGGCTTTTCCAAATAAAATACCAGATGTGCTCGACGAAGCAAAATGGGGTTTGGATTGGTTGCTGAAAATGAATCCAAAAGACGATGTTTTGTACTATCAAGTTGGCGACGACCGTGACCTTACCGAACTCCGATTACCTACTACCGATAAAGTAGATTATGGCTGGGGCGAAGGTGCTGAACGTCCTGTATACAAAGCTACCGGCAAGCCCGAAGGCCTAAAAAACTTCAAAAACAGAACCACAGGAATTGCGTCAATTGCCGGAAAATATACTGCTGCATTTGCCTTAGGCTCGGAAATGCTTCGTAAGTTTTACCCCAACTATGCCGATACACTTCAGCGAAAAGCATTTACTGCGTATGAATATGGCAAAAGCTATCCAGGCGTTTGCCAATCAGCACCTTACAATGGTCCATATTTTTACGAAGAAGACAATTGGGCTGACGATATGCAGTTGGCTGCCACTCAATTATATCAATTGAGTTTCGACTCAAAATACCAATCCGAAGCGGCGGCTTATGGCCGCAAGGAACCCATTATTCCTTGGCTTTTTGCCGATACGGTGAATCATTATCAATGGTATCCGTTTACAAATTATGGTCATTATGTATTGGCTAATTCCGAAAAGCCAGAGTTCAAAAACGAGTTTTTGCAAAATATTAGATTTGGACTTCAACGGGCACAATTACGCAAAAACGACAATCCTTTTGGTATAGGCGTACCCATGGTTTTATGTTCGAATAATTATGTTACTGCGCTTGCCACTCAATGCAACTTATACCGACGTTATGCTGGCGATTCAACCTATATTGAAATGGAGACAGCGCTGACCGATTGGCTTTTCGGATGCAATCCTTGGGGTACAAGCATGGTTGTTGGGCTTCCGATTATTGGTAGAACACCATTGCACACACATTCAGCATTCTGTACCGAAAAAGGAATTGCTCAAAAAGGTGGTCTGATTGATGGTCCTGTTCGTCGCTCCATTTCGGAGGGTGTTAAAGGCGTAAAATTATCAAAAAAAGATAGAGATAGTCGGTTTCAAACAAAATGGGCTGTATATCACGACGATATTTCGGATTATTTGACCAATAAACCTACCTTAGATGGTACAGCATCACTTGCATATTTACTTGGTGCTAAGCAATTTGAAGAAAACAAACTAGCTGATAAAAATGTATTGCGCGATGGCGGAATAATACGTACAAATATCGACAAAAAACAAATCAGTCTTGTATTTACAGGTCATGAATTTGCTGATGGTGCCAAAAAAATCAGTAAAGCATTGACCAAAAACAATATCAAAGCCTCTTTCTTTTTTACGGGCGATTTTCTGCGAAAACATAAATTTAAGTCGGTGGTAAAAAACTTGAAAAAAGACGGACATTATATAGGCGCACATTCCGATCAGCATTTACAATATTGTCAGCAGGATAATCCACAATCACTTTTAATAGACAAATCATTGTTTTTGAGCGATTTGAAAGAAAACTACAAAGAATTGGCAAAATTTGATTTTCAAAAATCTGATGCTCGTTTTTTTATTCCTCCTTACGAATTATACAACGATAGTATCAGTTTATGGTGTAAAGAGGCTGGCATCACCTTGGTTAACTTTACACCAGGAACTCGTTCGAATGCCGACTATTCCATTCCCGAAATGCGTGAACAATATTTTTCGAGCGACGAAATTTATAAGCAAATTCTAAAAGTAGAAGCTAGCGAAGGATTAAACGGACACATCATGCTGTTTCATATTGGAACCGATCCTCGACGAACCGATAAATTCTACAACAAACTAAACACTTTGATTGTGGAATTTAAAAACAAAGGTTATAAATTCGTGGATTTAAGTGATGCTACCGGCATAAACAAACCTATTACAGTAAGTGTTGAAAACAAAAAAAGGAAACATTAAAAATGCTTCCTTTTTGAAACTGGGGTGGAAAACGGGGCTCGAACCCGCGACCTTCGGAACCACAATCCGACGCTCTAACCGACTGAGCTATAACCACCATGTTTTGCGGTGCAAAGATAATACAGCTAATGGTTCTATGCAATAGATATGCCAAAATTCTTTTTCATTTTTTTAATTACCAACAAATCAGACATTAACAAGCATTTATAAATGAAATATTATATAACAAACGATAAACTGGATGCTCAAATCGAAGAAATTCGCCATAAAATCAGACTTATGATGAATGGAATTGTAGCTGATTCCATGACGCAAAAGGGAATTGTTTATCCAAAAAATTATGGGGTAGCCTTGCCCGATTTAAAAGAATTGGCTAAAAATTATCAGCCGTCAAACGATTTGGCCGATAGACTTTGGCTTATTGGGTGGCGCGAAACATTGATACTTTCCATTTTACTACAACCGCTGGAAAATTTTAGTATCGATAAAGCTAGAGCTGAAGTAAATTCAATCAAAAACAACGAAACTGCCGAAATAATTTGCATGTATTTGTTGAGCAAAACTGACTATGCTCCAACCTTAGTATTTGAGTTGATTGATTCGGATAATTTACAAACCAAAACTATTGGTTTTATGCTGGCTGCACGTATTTACTCAAAATTGACCGAGGAACAATCTGAAGAATTAATAAAACAGTGCGAACAACATTCAATTACCGAGAACTATAATCTTTATAAATCAATAGGCTTGTGTTTAAGTAGGCTTATCCGAATTAACAACAGTACTGCCAATACAATTAAACTACTTGTTGAAAACTTTCAAAAGCTCGAAACTCCGTCACAATACCACATAGCGAATGAAGTAAAGCAAGAGTTGGATTTTTTAAAATAATTATAAGGAAAATAGCCCAAAAAGTTGTATTTTTGCATTCCGATGGCCAAAACAAGGATTTATAAGTGAAAGAAGACATTACTTTTGAAGCAATCAAAGACGTTTTTACAGCCTATTTGCACAAAAAAAAGCTGCGTAAAACTCCCGAAAGATATGCTATATTAGAAAAAATATATTACAGCGAAGCCCATTTTGACGCAGAAACACTTTGCAGCGAAATGCAAACTGAATATAGGGTAAGTCTTGCAACTGTTTATAACACAATTGAAATAATGCTCGATTGTAGTTTAATTGTTAAACATCCTTTTGTAGGCCTCACTTCCAAATACGAAAAAACTTTTGGTAAAACAACACATCACCATTTGATATGCTCAAAATGTGGAAATGTTAGAGAGTTTACGGATAAAAAAATTCTAACAATGCTAAAGTCAAAAACATTTGCAACGTTCGAAACAACACATTATTCGCTGTATTTGTATGGGTTATGCAATAAATGCAAGCCACAAAAAAATAAAAAACCATAATGGATTTATGGAGATTGAGATTTCATAATGTAAATAAGTAAAATTAATATAAATGAAAGCAGATGTTTTATTAGGCCTCCAATGGGGCGACGAAGGGAAAGGAAAAGTAGTTGATGTATTAACTCCTGGTTACGATTTAGTTACGCGTTTTCAGGGTGGACCAAATGCTGGTCATACTTTGGAATTCGAAGGAAAAAAATTCGTTTTACGCTCAATTCCCTCTGGCATCTTTCAGGGTGACAAAGTAAATGTAATTGGAAATGGAGTTGTACTTGATCCTGCTTTGTTCAAAGCTGAAGTGGATGCATTAGCCACATCAGGTCATCCTTTAACCAAACGTTTGAAAATTTCAAAAAAAGCACATCTTATACTTCCAACTCACCGCTTACTTGATGCATGTTACGAAGCGGCTAAAGGAAACGATAAAATTGGCACTACAGGCAAAGGAATTGGCCCAACTTATACCGACAAAGTGAGTCGTAACGGAATTCGTGTTGGTGATATACTTACTAATTTCGACGAAAAATACAAAATTGCTACTGATCGACACAAAAAAATCTTGGATCAACATAATTTCAGTTACGATTTAACTGAACTTGAAAATGCTTGGTTCGAAGGTATAGAATGCATTAAACAATTTGAACTTATTGATAGCGAACACTTTGTAAACAATGCATTGAAAAGTGGCAAAAAAGTATTGGCAGAAGGTGCTCAAGGTACAATGCTCGACATAGATTTTGGTTCGTATCCATTTGTAACTTCTTCGAATACAATTTGTGCAGGTGCATGTACCGGATTAGGAGTAGCTCCACGCAACATAGGTGAAGTATATGGCATTTTCAAAGCATATTGTACCCGTGTAGGTAGCGGCCCCTTCCCTACTGAATTATTCGACGAAACAGGCGACACTATGCGCAACATTGGTTTTGAGTTTGGATCGGTAACTGGTCGACCTCGGCGTTGTGGCTGGATTGATTTGGTAGCGCTTAAATATGCTGTAATGATAAATGGCGTTTCGCAGTTAATAATGATGAAAAGCGATGTTATGGATGCTTTTGAAACAATAAAAGCATGTGTTGCCTACAAAATTGATGGTGAAGAAACAGAACAATTTCCGTTTGATTTGAACGATGGCGCTGAACCAGTTTATGTAGAAATGGCAGGTTGGAATACTGACATGACAAAAATGCAAAGTGAAGATGAATTTCCTGAAGAATTTAATGCCTATTTAAACTTTCTGGAAGAAGAATTGGAAGTACCTATAAAAATAGTTTCGGTTGGGCCTGATCGTGCTCAAACTATTATTAGATAAATTTAAATGCCAAAATTTTAAGAGTCACATTCTCTAAATATGAACATTTTTAAAAGCTGTCTTGTTTCATTTGCAAGTCAGCTTTTTTTGTATCAAATAACTAATACCAAATACTGACAAAAAGTCCTTTGGCAAGAAATTTGACAAATCAAAATCATTAATTTAAAAACAATTAGAATTATGTTAGGAAGTTATATTATTTTTGGTGTATTTGCCTTGTTAAGTTGGGCAATATCAGCGCGCTTACAATCAAAATTTAAAAAGTATTCCCGTATTGCCATTCCAAAAGGGATGACTGGAAAACAAGTAGCAGAAAAAATGTTACGCGATAATGGAATTTACGATGTTAAAGTAATTTCTACATCAGGTCAATTAACCGACCACTACAATCCACTTACAAAAACCGTGAATTTAAGTGAAGGAGTTTACGATGCTTGCTCTGTGTCAGCCGCTGCCGTAGCAGCACACGAATGTGGACATGCAGTTCAACATGCCACCGCTTATGCGCCTCTTACTATGCGCTCTAAATTAGTGCCTGTAGT
Organism: Paludibacter sp.; assembly: GCA_049317585.1. Taxonomy (GTDB): domain Bacteria; phylum Bacteroidota; class Bacteroidia; order Bacteroidales; family Paludibacteraceae; genus Paludibacter. The sequence continues at coordinate 1,049 of JBMOHZ010000099.1, read as the reverse complement.
TAATTTCGCTTCGAACTGGATGCAGTGGGTTTTACTAGCCGGTATTTTACTTGTAAATTCGTTCCCACAGTTATTATTAGCTGGAATAGTTTTATTTGCAATTACTACCTTATTTAGTTTCATAACTTTACCTGTTGAAATTAACGCAAGTAGCAGAGCATTGGAATGGTTAAGCACTGCTGGCATTACCAACTACGAAACGCATGAACCAGCCAAGGATGCTTTAAAATCGGCTGCATATACTTATGTAGTAGCGGCATTAGGTTCGTTAGCTACGTTAGTTTATTATATTTTAGTATATTTAGGAGGTAGCCGAAGATAGTCGGTAGTGGATTGTTAAAATAATTTTATTACCTTTGCAGCTCTTACAATGGCTCCGTAGCTCAGCTGTATAGAGCGTCAGATTCCGGTTCTGAAGGTCAAGGGTTAGAATCCCTTCGGGGTCACAAAATGGTTTTTAATAAATTGAAAATCAAACAATTAAAAAGCCTACATACGTATTTACATACATTTGTAGGCTTTTTTGTGTCCTTACATACAGATAAAATAAGAAATCAATTTTTAGCAACAATTACTTTTTATCCAAATAATTAGAAAGTTTAGATGCAATAATTAAAATTGAAAATACTGATAGTGTTGTACAAAAAATTATTGCAGAATCCATCAGTCCTTTTGTACTGTACTCTTCAATAACTGAATAATAAACATTTGCAATAAATAAAATAAAACCAATATAAAGCGTTAAATGTGCTGTGAATTTGGCGATGCTGCCTTCAGAAACTTGTTCGTTTTTCATGATAGTAAATTTTAAATTGTTTATATTATGCAAATATAGTGTTTTTTAATACTCACTATCTAATTTTTTTCTAAATTCTTTTGCCTCTTCGATGGTCATGTGAGTTTCGAACGGTCGAATTATCTGTTTTGCATGCTCTTTGGTCATTTCGTTTGCTTTCAAAATTTGCAGCATGATAATTTTTTGTTGTTTGGATAAAATAATTTTGTCTTTCATATCTTTACATTTTATCAATTAATTGTTGCACTTGTTC
>JBMOHZ010000098.1:0-7876 GCA_049317585.1 Paludibacter sp. | reverse complement strand
TTTGTTCGTATCCAATTTTCACTAATCCATCGATATCCGAAAAGTCGAAAACCGAAATGTTTTTTAAATCAAAATTGAGAGTAACTCCCAACGAATCGGGAATGCTGTAATTTGTTTCGCAAACTATCATATTTTGGAGCTGCATTATTATATCCTTTGTCGCAGCTTTCGGTGGGTTGTAGGCTACTATACTGCCAATCATAAAGTTAGGGTTGAAAGTATGTATCATGATATCTGTCGGGAAATTGTTGTAAATGCCTCCGTCGAAAAGTAATAAGCTGTCGACCACGGTGGCTTCGAACAAAAATGGATACGACATGGATGCTCGAATGGCAGTTGCTAAATTACCACGAGCAAAAATATATGGTCGTTTGTTGTGAATATCGGATGCCACACATCGGAAAGGGATGAAAAGACTATCGAAATTGTTTTTTGAGAGAGAAGTTGCCTGTAGTGTTAGTTTTTCTAAGCTTTCTTGAATTTTGTACGAATCGATTATTCGGTATGGAACAATGGTCTTTTTTTGAAATTTCAAATCCATTCTTTTCCATTTTTTGAACTCGGCGGATTTAAAAAACAAAATCATTTCATCGGGTGTCATTCCCGAAGCGTATAAACCACCTACTAAGGCACCTATTGAGGTTCCTGTGATATAATCAATTGGTATTTCGTTTTCTTCCAACGCTTTTATTACACCTATATGTGCAATGCCAGGCGCACCTCCACCACTAAGTACCAAACCGTTTTTCTGAGCACAGAGTTCTATTGATATCAGCAACAATAGCATTGCAAAACGAATATTCATTGTAAGAGTATATATGATTAAGTTAAAATTGTAAACTTATATACAAATCATTATAACTGTATTACAATCCTGATACATTGAGGTTAAATGTAAAAAGTTGACTTATTTAGAAGTTTTGTTCTTTTAATAAGGTGTTTAATGTGTGTTTAAATACATTTGAGCAGCTTCTACCCAAGGGATTATTGGTTGAGCAGCTTCCTTTTTTTTTGCTTTTTAAATACTTATAAACTTCACCTGTAGTGCTGCAACCATTCTGAACAGCCTTTTTAATATCTCCTTTTGTAATTTTATAGCAATAGCAAATCACAGCATCGTCAGTTTTATCTTTAAAGAAAATAACTGGTTTAATTTCATCTTTCTTTACTTCAATATCGTTTTTAATATAAACAGTTTCGCAGTTATGGTTCACACATACTTGCCATTTACCTTTTTCGTTATTTATTTTCGAAGGCTCATTTGCTAGGCTTTCTACCGTTTCCTGTTTTACTTTTATTGTGGGTTGCCCGCAAGTTGGGCATATCTGAATTCCTTTCATGTGATTTAATGTTTTACAAGTTTATGTTTAAACTAAACAATAAAGTGAAAGCATAGTTCAAATTATATTTTAATTTAAGTCATTTAGAAAAAGATATTTTTTTTAAATAATAAAACTATATATTCACAGTAATGAAATATGTATGACACTTAATTGTAATGTACATTAATTAATTTTGCAACCGTTAAAACAAAACAATAGAAAATTGTAATGATTAGAATTTTAGTTATTTCCTTTTTTTTATTTCTGATAAGTACAGTAAATTCAATAAACATCGAAGGCGTAGTGCGTGATGCACAAACCGGCGAATTGCTAATTGGAGCTAATGTTTTTGTGAAAAACTATAAAACAATTGGTACCACCTCGGGTTTGGACGGAAGTTTTGTTCTGAAAATTGTACAAGCTGAAAAAGTAGTTTTAGTTTGTAGTTATATAAGTTATCAGACGCTCGAAATTGAAGTAAAAGTGCCAACTAATGGCATACAAAAATTAGCATTGAATCTAGTTTCGTTCGAGAATGAACTGAACGATGTGATAGTAACTGCCTCAAGTAAAACATCCGATGTAGGAGTAAGGGCAATGGAACGTTTGTCGTCGAATGTAATAAATATAGTGGGTGCCCGTTCTATCGAAATTTCACCAGATTTAACTGTTGCCAACGTTTTAGGTCGTGTTTCGGGTGTAACACTTGAACGAAATAGCTCCGGTGAGGCCGAATATGCAGTACTGCGTGGAATGGATAAGCGCTATAATATTACGCTCGTAAATGGTGTAAAAATATCGAGCCCAAACAACAAACAACGTTACGTTCCACTCAATATATTCCCCAGTGATTTGCTGGATAGATTAGAAGTAAGTAAATCGCGCAATGCCGAAATTGAAGGCGATGCTACTGGTGGAGCCGTTAATTTGGTTATGAAAGATGCGCCAAGTCGACTTACTGTTAGAGCCAATATAGCTTCAGGTTACAATGCTTTCTTTTTCGACCAAAAATTTTCAACTTACGATAATAATAAAGAAGTTAAAATGGCTCCTTATGAGCAGTTTGGTAATACTTATTCGGCTACCATGTCCGATTTTGGGAATGCTATGAATGCACCGAAGCAAATTAAAGCATTGCCCAATTTGGTTGCGGGATTTTCAATTGGTAATCATATTTTAAAGAATAAGTTGGGATATATTGTTGCTGCTAATTTTCAACACAACAGTAAAGGAGCAAACAGTACTTTTTTTGAAGATGAAATGGTACAAACAGAAAGTACCTTGAGGGTTACAACGGTTAAAGAACGGCTTTATTCTGAAAATCAGACTCAATATGGTATACATGCAAAGTTAAATTATCAATTTTCGAAAAACCACAAAGTTGAATGGTATAATTTTCTTGTTTCCAATAACAATTCACAAGTGCGTCAATCCACCTCAACCAACTTTAAACTATTTTACGAACCTGAAATAGGTAATTTAGACTTAGCATATCAAACCCGATTGCGAACAACGAATCAATATATTTTTGCTTCTTTATTGCAAGGTGAAAATACTTTAAACAATAAATTATTTCTAAATTGGTCGGCTGTTTATTCCAAAGCAGGATTCGAAAGACCCGATCAAACGTATATAAACTTAGATAACTTGCGTCAGAATTATATCGATAATATCAATATTGATGGAGATGGGTCCGATCGTCGTTGGGAACACAATTCCGACCAAATGATGACTTTTTTGGCAAATGGAAAATATGAAATTGCTCTTGAATCAGCTAAAATTAAACTGCAGGCAGGTGGTTTGTTTCGAAATGTCAACAAAGATAATTTCTATGTGAATTATAAACTGAAACCAGTTGATACCAATCAGAGTTTTGAAACGATTGACCAAATAAAATGGACTGTCTATACGCCAAAAGGAAGTGTAGGGCCGTTAACTTATAGTGCTTCTGAAATTACAGGAGCAGGATATTTACAAGGACGATACGAGCGCACAAATTTAGAACTAATAGCCGGAGTTCGTGCTGAATATATCAACCAAAGTTATCACATGTTTTACCCTAATGCTGGAGAACCAGCAGATGGTGGTCAGCAATATGTTGATATTTTGCCTAATATACAATTAAAGTATTCGCCTCGTGAAAATACCAATTGGCGAGCAAGTTATTACAGGTCGGTAAATAGGCCTGGATATTACGAAATTGTTCCCTATCAAATTAAGGATGAAGAATATACCGAATACGGTAATAAGGATTTAAATCGCAACCTGATTGATAATGTGGATGTTCGTTGGGAATTTTTCCCGAAAGCTATGGATCAGATATTGGTTGGCGCGTTCTATAAAAACATTAATTCACCTATCGAATATGCTTATTTTTCGGTAAATCAACGCCAATCGGGTTATGGGTTTCAAAATTTGGGAAATGCGCAAAATTTTGGACTCGAATTGGATGTGATTAAATACATTCGTTTTTTGGGTGTGAAAGCTAATTATACCTATACACATTCAGCTATAACAACTTCGAAAGTATATTACGGAAAGGATGAATTTGGAAATACAAAAACACTAACTAAAGATCAAACTCGTCCGTTAGTAGGTCAAGCTGAACATGTAGCAAATGTGTCACTTATGTTGAAGGACGTAAACAATGGTTGGGATGGACAGTTATCAGCATCATACACTGGCGATAAAATAGTCATTGCTTCGCGTTTCCTCGATTCGGATTATTGGGAAAAGGGTGCTGTTCAAATGGATGCTTCTATCGAAAAGAGTTTTAAAAACAAAATGTCGATTTTTGCTAAAGCCAATAATTTGCTTAATACCCCAAGTATTATCTATCTAAAAACTCATAATGTTAATAACGAAAAATTTCCTGATCAAGAAAAATCAGGAACTATTATCCGCAAAGACCATTACAAACAATCTTTTTTGATAGGTGTGCGCTTAAAGTTATAATACGACAATTAAATTATTGATAATCAATTAAAAAAAACAAAAATGAAAACAAAATTTCAGAAATTCAGTTCAATTTTCGCTGCCCTTGTTTTGTTAGTGGCTTTCACTTCGTGTGACCCAAAGGAAGAAGATTTAGGTAAAGTGTATCCTGCAGGTTCTATTGTTTGGAAAAACGATACTACTATTACCAACCATGTGATTATTCCTAAGGGTAAATCGCTTTACATTGAGCCTGGTGTTACTGTAACGATGAACGATACGACTGTTCGTCCCGAAATTATTATTCTCGGAAACTTGTATTGCGATGGTACTGCCGAAAAACCAATTGTGTTTACAATTGCTGAACCATATCGTATGGAATCGAAACGTTTTAACCGCTATTGGGGTGGAATTATTTGTGGTTACGATTCGGAAGAAGTATTGTTGAACTATGTTACAATCGAATATGGTGGCGCCCAAACTACCGAACAATCAGCTTCGTTCCAAAATGCATTGTTCAAAACAGTTACCGGCGAAGGTGTACCTGCATTCCATTTTTGTAACCTAAACGGAAAGTTCGTAATGCAAAATTGTACGTTCCGTAACAATGCCGAAGACCAAATTTATATCACCGGTGGTAAATCGATTGTAATGAATAATAAGTTTATTTCAAGTGGTTTCGATGGGGGTGAAGCTATCAATTACAAATCGGGTTGCTTGGCCGACATTGCTTATAACCTGATTTACGATGCCAACTCAAATGGTTTCAAATTATCGAACAACGGTGCATTAGATCCTCAAGCACATTTATTTGTTTACAACAACTCAGTTATTAATTGCGGTTGGAGACGTCCAAAAGTGAAAGGCGGTTCTATTTGGTTGGAGCTCAACGTTTATGCTGAACTTTACAACAATATGATTGCCGATTGTCGTTGGGGTTGCAAACGCGATGCATCGAATGTGGAAGATGCTCGCTCGGTAATTACGCCAAATTATTACTTTGCTTCAACAGCTACCGGAGTTACTCAATATCAGGCTGATGCTGCTAAAGGTCAGTTAGTAGGTGTTAACGATAAAGTTAGTACAACTGCCGGAGAGAAAAACCCATTGTTTTCTAATTTTACTATTCAAACAACTGTAGATATTAATGCTGGAACTACCAAAAGTGGCAATATACCTCAGGTGTATAATTCTGCTTGGGATTTCCGTCTGGGAGCTGGTTCACCTGCTCTTACTGGTGGTAAAACAGATTTTACACGTCACTTTGCTACTACAGGAATTACAATTGGTGGTGTAGAATATAAATCACCTGCGCCTGCTGCTTACTTTGGAGCTTTCGGAGCTAAATAATGTTGAAGATTATCTTTAAATTACAAAACTTTTTTGAACTTTAATCAGTTATTATAATCAAACCTAACAGGTTTTTAAAACCTGTTAGGTTTTTGAATATACAAACTAAAAATTCAAATCAAATGCGAATAAAACATTATGCTATCATTTTTCTTGTTATTGTTACGTTCATATCGTGCGCAAAAAAGCAAGACGAATCAAAACTTGGCTTTGCCGATTATAACTTTATAGTAGCCAACGATTTAGGTCGCAATGGTTTTTACGACCAAAAAACTATTGCAGCTTCTATGGGTATGTTTGCACATAACCACGATATTGAGTTTGTAGCTGCAGCTGGCGATATTCATCATTTTAATGGTGTGGCAAGTGTAAACGATCCGCTTTGGATGACAAATTTCGAACTTATTTATGCACATCCCGAATTAATGCTCGATTGGTATGCCATACTTGGTAATCACGAGTATCGTGGTAATACACAAGCTTGTTTGGATTATAGCAAAATTAGTCGCCGTTGGATTATGCCTTCGCGCTATTATACTATGGTGAAAGAGATAAACGATAGCACCACCATGCGTTTGGTTTTTATCGACACAGCTCCGCTTATTCAGAAATACCGCAACGATAGTATTGATTACCCTGATGCTTATAAACAAAATGATAAGGCTCAACTTCAGTTTATCGATAGTGTGCTAGCTGTCTCAAAAGAAACCTGGAAAGTGGTTATCGGACATCATCCTGTATACGCTTACACCAAAAAAGATGAGAGTGAAAGGCTTGATATGCAGAAATGTTTGGACCCAATTTTGCGCAAGCATAAAGTTGATTTTTACTTCAACGGACATATTCACAACTTTCAGCACATAAAAATGCCCGATTCGCCAGTTGATTATATTACCAACAGCTCGGCTTCACTCTCAAGACCAGTTGAAAAAATTGATGGCACTCAGTTTTGCAGTGAATTGTCGGGTTTTGCAGTTTGTTCGGTTGAATCAAACAAATTTTCATTGAATTTTATGGATAAAAATGGCAAAAGTATTTATACCTATACTCGCTCAAAGTAAATTTTTTATATAGCTTATCAAGCCGTTACGAATTTTGTTTGTAACGGCTTTTTTTGTGCCTATAATCGAAGAATTAAATTTGAATAAATAAGTGTAAAATGTAAATATTGTTTCAGACTAACTACAGAGCAATGAATATGTTGTATCGATAATATTAATAAATTATGTCACAATATTACAGTTATACTACTGTAATATTTCCTTAATAAAGTCTTATTATAAACTTAATTTGCATGTAGTCTTTACAAAATAGAGTAGTTCTAACTTTGCCCTTGAATTAGTTATTCACATAAAACAAATTTTAAGGTAAAATGAAAACAAGATTACTTCAGCCAGTAGCTTTGGCTCTGTTGCTTGGAAGTGCAAGTTTGGTTCAAAAATCAACGGCACAAAGTTATTTAACGGGTGATTTTCACCAGCACACTACCTATACGGATGGTAGTTACACTATCGGACATATGATGTCCAAGAACAATCAGTTTGGTCTGCAATGGTGGGCAAACAGCGAACACGGAGGTGGTTTTACTACCAATGCGCGTGTTACTGGTACCGATACTGGAAACACAGTTTATTGGGATAGTTATGTTCCTAACCCCATCATTGGTACTTCAATAATGAGTGGTGGACATCAGGTAATGTGGCGTTGGCAGATGCTTCGCGACAGTTCGTTTACCGAAATTCTAAAAGCAAGATTGCTTTATCCTACCAAAACAATTCTTCAAAGCTACGAAATGAATGTTCCAGGACACGAGCATGGTAGCATGGGTTTAATTAATAATCAATTCTTGACAACGCCAAATTGTAGTCCTATTGCTCAGTTTGAGTTTATGTTCGATAATAGTGATGCTGACTTAACTGGCGGAGTAGCCCAGGGATGGACTAAAAGTGCTTTAACAGGTCATGCTAAAACCTTGGAAGCATTGACATGGTTAAAAACAAATTATCCAACTACAAGTTATTTAGTACCTGCTCACCCTGAGCGTAAGCAACAAACTTCAGGAGGTTATACCATTGCAGCTTTCCGCGATATGAATAATGCTGCTCCAACGGTTTGTTTTGGTTTTGAAAGTATGCCCGGACACCAAAAAGATGCTGGTCGTGGTGGATATTCAGCTTCAGCAGTTGGTGGTGGTACTTATGGTGGTTGCGGATTTTTTTCTGCTCCAATTGGTGGAATGTGGGATGCATTATTATCAGAAGGACGTAACT
>JBMOHZ010000097.1:0-7905 GCA_049317585.1 Paludibacter sp. | reverse complement strand
CGTGGAATGGTAATTTTGGGAACGGAAAATACAGTGCCGAAAGCAATGTGTATTATAAAAAAATGGAACATTTGGTTACACTCAAAGAAGGTTACGAAAACATGGTAGGAATTACTGCCGTAGAAAATAAAATTGAAACCGAAGGCGTAGGAATTGCTTATGGTGCCGAGTTTATGCTAAAGAAAAACACTGGAAAATGGACAGGCTCACTGAGTTATGGCTGGTCGTATTCCGACCGCAACTTTTCTAAGATAAACAGTGGTAAAACCTATGAATTTGATTACAACCGCCCACACAGTCTTACCTTGAGCGCAAACCGAAAATTACCTAAGAACTGGGATTTTAGTGCGGTATGGTTGCTGCAAAGTGGCACGCCCTACACTCCTGCGCTGGGTAAATACTACACATTAAATCCGCAAACAGGTGAAACAGGAATTGAAATGATTTATGGCGCAAAAAACTCAGAACGTATGCAAGCTTATCACCGTCTGGATATTGGTTTTAACCACACTATTACCACCAAACGTGGAAACAAAGCTGTTTGGACTTATTCCCTCTACAACGCCTATAATCACATTAATCCATTTAGCTACTATTTTGATAATGATAACGACCTCGAAAACCTCACTGAATACAACAAGCCTCTAAAGTTGTACAAAATGGGGCTTTTCTCCATAATTCCAAGTATTTCGTATAAAGTGTATTTTAATTATAGCAAAAAACCAGAAACAGAGAAAGCAAAAAAGGAGAAAAAGAAGTTTAATTGGTTGTATTATTAAAAAACTAACCCCGGTTATACGTTCGAATTTTAATGTTACAAGTATACTCAGTTTCAAATTGCAGATTAATTATATATCTTTGCAAATAAATTGTGACTGTTTGCGTATGCCGTAGTCGCTTATTACCAGCCAACTATCTATCGTTGTTTTCAAAAAAAAACTTATCTCAATGAAAAAGTTTTTGTTTATTGTTGCACTTTGCTTGTTGTTTATAAACACAAATGCTGCTCCACCTTATCCAGGGCTTATTAAATATACTCAGCCCGATGGTTCGGAAATAGCCATTTTTCTAAAAGGCGATGAAAAAGTACATTGGGCCGAAACCGAAGATGGTTACACCTTACTAAGCAACGGAAAAAACGGCTGGGAATATGCTACAACCGATAAAAATGGTGATTTAAAAACCTCAGGCACACTGGCACGCTCACCTAAAAACAGAACGCTTACCGAACAAAAACTACTAATTGGCTTATCCAAAAATATCCGGTTTAGTCCTAAGCAGGTTAGCACACTCAAATCGGTTTGGGAAGCTAAATTCGGGTCGGAAAACCTAATTGGAACCGGACAGTTTTTTAAAAATCCGAACATAAATACTACAGGTGCTGACAGTCGCCGAAAGGTTTTTTCGCCCACAGGCAATAAGAAATTGATACTGTTGCTTATTGAATATACGGATGTAAAGTTTACAAAAAGCCGTCAGGATTTTGTTGACTTAATGAATTCGCAAAACTACAACCTGAATGGAGCCGAAGGTTCGGTTAAAGATTATTTTTCGGAAATATCATACAATCAGTTTACACTACAAACCGACGTAGCACCTCAAATTTATACAGCCAATAACGATATGGCTTACTATGGCGCTCCTAATGGATCGTTACACGATATTAGAGCGTATGATTTAATGTTAGAGGCGGTTCAAAAAGCCGATCCGGATGTGGATTTTTCGCAGTACGACAACGATGGCGATGGCTCGGTGGATGGCGTTTACATTATTTATGCAGGCTATGGCGAAGCATCGTCGGGTTTAGTGAATACTATTTGGCCGCATGCAAGCAGCATTATCGGGCAAACGTTCGATGGAAAAGCGATCACTAAATACTCTTGTTCCAATGAGTTAAATGCCAATGGCACACTTACAAGCATAGGTGTAATTTGTCATGAGTTTGGTCATGTGTGTGGCGCTCCCGATTATTACGACACCGACTATGCAACTGGTGGCGAATACATTGGCGTAGGTAATTGGGATGTAATGGATCGCGGATTGTACAACACCACAACTGCTAAAAGCGGTTCAAAACCTGCACATTTAAACCCAATGGAAAAAGTGAGAGCTGGTTGGGCTACCCCCATTATTATTACCAATGCTACAAATCTAACAATCCCCGATATTACTTCCAATCCGAGCATTTATATATACAATACCGCCACTGCCAACGAGTATTTTATGCTCGAAAACCGACAAAAAACAGGTTTCAACGGTGGTTGTCCCGGTCATGGATTGATGATATACCACTATAGCAAAACCTATTGGGATGCATACAAAAACCGAACAGCTCCGCAGGGATTTTATCCAGTTTGTGCCAATGCGGGTACTAGCCCTACGCTTACATCTGGCGCTTCGAGTTATGGAAATATCAATACTTCGGGCTGTCCATTTCCGGGTACAACGGTCAAAAATGCGTTTTACGATACAGGCACACCAAGCTCAAAATCGTGGGCTGGCGTTAATACCGGACTTTCACTTACTAATATTTCCGAAAATGGAAATGGGACTGTATCGTTAATCGTTTCACAAACAACTACATGCAATTTAGCACCTACTACCCAAGCTTCCGCTTTTGTAGCAACACCAATTGCTTATAATAGCATGAATATTTCGTGGACTCGCGGCTCCGGCAATAAAGTGCTGGTTGTAGCACACGAAAGTAGCGCTGTGGACTTTAATCCGGTGAGTGGAACAAATTATACGGCAAATGCCAACTTTACCGCTGGAGATGAAATTGGCGCTGAAAATTATGTGGTGTATAATGGTACTGGCAATTCGGTTACGTTGACCGGACTTTCGGGTGGACTAACGTATTATTATGCTGTATATGAATACAATTCGGCCGACATTTGTTATTTAAAACCTGCATTAACAGGACTTGCAATTACCGATTGTGTGATTGACCCAACTGCATATATCGAAAATTTCGAACAAAATGCCTTAGGCTGTTGGACGGCTACCGACCATACCGGACAAGGAAATTGGAAAACAGGAACTTATTCGAATAGAAATTACACTCCCGCTTTAAGTGGAAAATTTGCCTATTTTGCGTCCGAAACCAACATTGCACACTCGTATAATGCCGATCTTATTTCGCCTACCTTCGATTTAAGTTCGTATGCTCATGTTGAATTGCGGTTTAAGCATTTACTCGATACGCATGAAAGTTATCCATCGTCGGGTTCGGTTTGGTACAGTATTAATAATGGAAATAGCTGGACACAACTGGCCACTTATACGAGCGACACTTCCAATGCTGAAGATGTGGCTTTAGCGATAAATGCCGCTGCAGGACAATCGCAGGTTAAGTTTAAATGGAATTATACATGTGCACCAACGGGGGCTTATTTTTGGGCTATCGATGGCATTCAAGTGGTCGACACTTCGGTTCTAATTATTCGAAGTGGTGAAACAGTAACGCTGAGCACGCCTACGGTTTTAAATAAAGTCATTATTCAATCGGATGCATCGCTTATTGTTAGCGCTGGAAATCAACTGACGGTAAATGGGACATTTACGAATAATGCTGGCAATAATGGTTTTATCCTCCAAAGTAATGCATCGGGAACAGCTACTTTTGTAGATAACTTGAGAGCTCCAAACACGGTTTCGGGTTCGGTACAACAACATTTGAATGCCCAACGAAACTGGTATATGAGTTTGCCTGTAAGCACTTTTGCTGTTCCTCAGGCTCAGGATTATTTAACGTATTATTACCCCGAAAATAGTATTTTACAAACCGCCAACAACGGTGCTTTTTGGGATATTCCTACCGAAAATATGCTTTCGACTATTGGTTATATAGTAAATCCATCCGCCGAAAAAACAGGAGTGCCAATTACATTTAGCGGTATATTGAATTCAGGTTCAAAAACAACAGCAACGCTCACAAATTCACCTCTTAATAATCAGTCCAAACATGGTTACAATCTGATAGGAAATCCATATCCATCGTACCTGAATATAATGCCCGTTATAAACAATAATGCAGCGGTTGAAAAAACAATTTGGTATAAAACATGTTCAGCAGGATTAACGCCAACCTATCAGTTCGAAACCGTACAAACCGAAACTGGCATAGGTACAAACAATAGTGGCACAGGAGCTGTAACGGGATATATACCACCTATGCAAGCATTTTGGGTTAAGGTAAATGCAGAAACAACACTAACGTTCGACAACTCCATGCGTACACATGCCAGTCCTCTCGACGGTAACACAATCTTAAATACAACGCCTTTAAAAACGAAACAAACATACAGTTCGGCTTTCCCTATTTTGCGAGTACAAGTATCCAATGCTACAAATTACGACGAAGCAATATTGTATTTTACTGAATATGCCAGCGATGAATATGACCAATTCGATGCACCAAAAATGAGTAATGGTAATAGTGCTATTCCTGAAATTTATACCATAGCAGGTACTGAAAAGCTTGTAATAAATGGATTAAGTGGACCGTCATCTAATAAATCAATTTCATTAGGCTTCAATACCGGAGCTTCGAACACATTTAGTATAAAGGCTACCCAAGTCGATAATTTTGAGATAAACACACGTATTATTTTACGCGATAATACATTAGGTACAGAAATGGATATTACAAATGGTGCTCCATACGTTTTTACATCAGACATAATAGCATCAGATAATCGTTTCGAACTAATTTTTAAAACAGTATCAACTGTTACTGAACTAAGTAACAAATCCGAAAAACAAAATTTCAATATTGCTAAAAATGCAAACAATCAACTTATAGTGAGCTGTAACAGTGCCCATCCCGAACTTTTAAGCATTTACAATGCAGTTGGGCAAAAAATATTCAACTCCACAATTTGCAATACAAGCACGGTTATTGACAAACAATTCAGTCCAGGCGTATATTTGGTAAAAGTAAATAATCAAACGCAACGAATATTTTTTTAAAACAAAGTCAATTATTTCCCAAAAAATCATTATCTTTGCACTCCGAAAAACAAGGTTCGTTGGCCGAGTGGCTAGGCACCGGTCTGCAAAACCGATTACGGCGGTTCGAATCCGCCACGAACCTCAACAAAAAACCTTCCTGGGCTAACCCGGAAGGTTTTTTTTGTTTTTCAATCGTTTGCACTGATTTAATTGCTTCATTGTTGCAACGTAATAACTTATTTCGCTTACTAACTATATATTTGTAGGTGTAAAATAAATCAATTAAAATGAAGATAAATTTTCAAATACATTTCAAAACACAATGGGGGGAATTTCTCCATTTGTTTATATATAAAGTTATTGGTAATGAGCTAATTATTGCCGATACCATTGTAATGCAATGCAACGAAAAAGCAATATGGTCGGTTGAAATAGACTATAATGCGAATATTAAAGACATTGTGTACCGCTATGGATTAATAAAGGCTGACACTTCGGTATTATACGAAACGGGTCAAACACGCCAAGTCCATTTTTATAACACATTACTACCGGTTATCATTCGCGATAATTGGCGCGGACCCTATGGCGACTCGCCATTTAACACGGCCGTTTTTAGTGAAAACTTTTTTAAACGAGATGAAGTAAAACTCAAATCGAACAAAAAAGGAAATCTGTTATTTCAATTGCATTGTCCTCAAATGGAAAAGGACAGACATTTTGCAATTATAGGCAATCAGGATGCACTTGGAAACTGGGATTTGTCAAAAAAAGTTCGACTTGACGAAACCAACTTTCCAAATTGGACTTTGCTTCTTGATTCAGATAAAATCAATTTCCCCATTGAGTACAAATACCTGATAGTGGATACTGCTACCGACGAAGTGGTGGCGTGGGGAGGCGGCCCAAATAGAGTTGTACAAGAAACGCAACATGCTGAATTTACAGTAATTAACGACGAACATTTTATACGTACAATCGATTCGTGGAAAGGTGCCGGAGTAGCTATACCCGTTTTTTCGTTACGCAGTAAAAAAAGTTTTGGAATTGGTGAATTCGAAGATTTAAAACTGATGGTTGACTGGGCAAAACGCACTGGACAACGCATGATTCAGACACTTCCGATAAACGACACCATACTATATCATACTAATTACGATTCGTACCCTTACAATGCGGTTTCGGTGTATGCATTGCACCCTATTTATCTGAATCTCGAAAAAACAGGCAAACTCAAAAGCAAGGAACGAAAAGCGTATTTCGAAGCCAAAAGAACTGAATTAAACGAAAAAACATTTTCGGACTATCAGCATGTAATGAGTACTAAATGGGAATATTTCAACGAGATTTATGCTCAGGATTCCAAAACTGTTTTTGCTTCGTCTGATTATACTTTATTTTTTGACAGAAACAAAGAATGGTTGGTTCCTTACGCTGTTTTTTCGCATCTACGCGATTTATATAACACACCTGAATTTGGCAAATGGCCTCAATATAGTAAATACGAGAAATCAGAAATTGAGCAATTAGCAAGACCACAATCCGAAGATTACGAAAAGATTTCGCTGTTTTATTTTCTGCAATATCATTTACACAAGCAACTTACCGAAGTTCATGAATATGCTCGGGCCAATGGTGTTTCCATAAAAGGCGATATTCCTATTGGTGTGAGTCCACGCAGTGTTGATGCCTGGGTAGATCCTGAACTCTTCAACCTTCAGGTTCAAGCTGGTGCTCCTCCCGACGACTTTTCGGTAACAGGTCAAAACTGGGGATTTCCAACTTATAACTGGGAATTAATGGCCAAAGATGGTTACAGTTGGTGGCGAAAACGATTTGCTAAGTTGGCTGAATATTTTGATGCCTATCGCATTGATCATATTCTTGGATTTTTCAGAATTTGGGAAATACCCACCAACGATGTATGGGGCTTAACTGGCAACTTTCATCCAGCGCTACCTTTTACAAAACAAGAAATAGAGCGGGCTGGAATATGGTGGGACGAAGCTAGACTTTTGAAACCTTACCTCAAAGAACATGTTTTGTATGCTACTTTTGGTAAATATACCGACGATGTAAAGCGCGAATATTTACTTCCTGATGGCTGGCAGTTCTATAAATTTAAACCCGAATTTGATACTCAAAAAAAGATAGAAAAACATTTTGCATCCTTAGGCTATAATTTTGGTAATAAGGAAGTGTTGATACGCGACGGATTATATAAATTGCATTGCGAAGTGCTGTTTTTGCGCGATTTACGTGATCCGGAAAAATTCCATCCTCGTATATCGATGCACAGCGCTTCGACGTTTATTGACCTAAACGAAGATCAACGTCGGAAACTAGACCGTTTGTACGTGGAATATTTTTACCACCGACACAACGAATTTTGGAAAAATCAGGCTTATAGCAAATTACCAGCATTGATATCGGCAACCAATATGCTTGTTTGTGGCGAAGATTTAGGTATGGTGCCCGATTCGGTACCCGAAGTAATGCAATCGCTCGAAATTCTCAGTTTGGAAATTCAGCGTATGCCTAAAAAACCAAATACTGAATTTGCAATGCCCAAGGACGCACCTTATTTGTCGGTTTGCACCACTTCTACGCACGATATGAATCCCATACGGGCTTGGTGGGAAGAAGATGCCGCCATTACGCAACGTTTTTACAATAAAGCACTCGAAATGCATGGAGCTGCCCCCGAAAAATGCGAACAATGGATTGCCGAACGTATTGTACAACAGCACTTGGATTCGAACGCCATGTGGATTATTTTGCCTTGGCAGGATTGGATGTCTGTTGAAACCAAACTTTGTTTGAAGCACCCGTTTGCCGAGCGAATAAATGTACCAAGTAACCCACGTAATTTTTGGTGTTACCGTATGCATATTCCACTCGAAAAACTACTGAAAGAAACAAAATTCAACGACAAAATTAAAGAAATGGTGG
>JBMOHZ010000096.1:0-8050 GCA_049317585.1 Paludibacter sp. | reverse complement strand
ACCACCAATTTGTATTTACCTGAACCCAAATTCATAAAATTCAGTTTGGAAATACCCTGTGGCAATTCAGTCCATGCATCCGAAAAGCCTTCGAGCCTGTACCTGTAAACCGGCTGATTGGCAGGAATATAATTGTTCGAAGCAAATTCAATGGTCAACATGGTTTGTTTGTGATTGAGTTCCACAAGTCTGGTATAGGCCAGCGATTTTTCAAGAACTCCGCTCTCATCATTGGGTTGTATCAATTTATTGTTTATCCACAAATTTATCAGGTTCAGATTGAATAACCGATGCGGTATGGATAAGTTTTCTTCGTTGAACGAAACCATACCGTTCATGCCAGTCAGATAAATCTCGCCTTTACGCGTTAAACATAGCCCGCCACTGTAAAGCGAGTTAAGCGGCAATCCATTTTCGGAACTGAAATTATGAAATTTATTATTTTCAACATCGAGCATACTAAAGCCTTTTGTCGTTGAAATAATCAGATACCCAAAACGCGATTCGAGGATATTACTTACAAAATCGTTGATTAATCCATCGTGCTTTTGGTCGTAATGCCGGAATGAGTTCGACTCAGGTAAATACTGATTAAGTCCGCCACCACTGGTTCCTATCCAAACTCGCCCTTTACTATCAACCATTATTTTCGAAACATTATTGAAGCTTAGGCTGCTAGAATCCTTACCATCAAAACGATAGGTTTTTATAGTTTTATTTCTAAGACTGTATTTAAACACTCCGTTAAATCCGGCCACCCACATATTTCCCGCTTTGTCAATTTTTACATCCTGAATATAGTTTACCAATTTGTGTAATTTGGTCGAAAATAGACTGTATTTTTTAGTTACTCTATCGAACAAAAACAAACCTCCATGTGTACCAACAATTAAGTTATTTCCGTAAGGTATTATCGAACTCAGAATGTCGGTTTGAGCCCATTCGGGTTTTATTTTGTTGTAGGCTGTAAAAAGTCCGGTTTTGGTATTTAGCACACAAACACCGCCCAGATGTGTTGCCAGCCATAGTTGACTGTATTGATGATCGTACCAGGCTGCTTTAATATTTTCGGAAGTTAATCCATCGGAGGTACTGAAAATTTTATACGAATTGTTTTTGGTGTTGTAATAAATCAAACCATTGCCTTCGGAACAAAGGAAGAGATTCTCCTTTTCATCTTCCACAATACTGCTGATAATAGGAAAAGGTTTGTTGCGGAAAACGCCATCCTGCAAAGTGTGTTGCGTGTAAAAATTAATGTCAGGATTAAAATAATTAATACCACCAAAATACGTTCCAACCCATATAGTACCTTGATTATCTTTAAGTAAAGCCCAAACCGATTCGTTCGAAAGTTGTCGGCTGTTTTGTCCTTCCGAATTGTAATGTTTAAACTGACCGTTACCTGCAACCAGACAGTCAAGTCCTTTTTTTGTACCTATCCACATCGACCCATTATTGTCTTCGCACACCACCCGTACAAAATTCGACGAAATCGAACTTTCGGGATTTTTTGGGTTGTAAGTGTAATTAGTGATTGTGCCCGAACGATCCATTTTGAACAAGCCTTTTTCCCATGTCGATATCCAAATGTTCTTTTTACTGTCTTCGAATAAATGTGACACCTGACTGCAATCGGGTAGAAGTGAGCGTATTTTTTTATTTTGGTCAATTACAAATACACCTGAGGATAGAGAACCCAAAATCAAACGTTGGTCGGCAGTTTGAAGTATTTTTTCGATAGGAGAAGTGCATTGATTTACAGCACAATATAGCTTTTTTACGCCATCTTTATAACTGTAAAGTTTGTTTCCTTCCGTTATCCATAAATTCTGAATCCCGTAATGCATTCCACTTATACCTTTGCGTTGAATGCTTTTAAGCGAGGAGGTTTGTAGCGTATATTCATTCACGCCGTTTTGTGTACGAATATACACATGTCCATTTTTGTCGCCACAAACAGTGAGAATCAGGTTTTCGCCAAGTGAGTTCGTGTCGTTAGGTTCGGGGCGAAGTATCTGCATTCCGTTTCCGTTGTAACGGTTCAGGCCTTCGCGCGTGGCAAACCACATAGCACCAAGTTCATCCTGATAAATATTGTTTACCGATAGTTGCGACAAGCCCTGTTCGATGCCAATTTTTGAGAAATAAATATCGTTGGCTGAAAATGAAGATATAGAACAGAAAATAACTGTAAATATTATCTGTATTTTTTTAATTTCCATAATCGCATTTTTATTTTTCATTTGAATTGTTGTCCACAATTTATTTATTTCACCGGATCATATCCACTTCCACCCCACGGATGGCAACTGCCAATGCGCTTAATAGCCATCCAACCACCTTTTAAAATACCGTGTTTGAGTATTGCTTCCACTGTATATTGCGAACATGTTGGTGTGTAACGGCATGTAGAATGTAAAAGCGGCGAGATGCTATATCGGTAAAAATATACCGGCAATAAAACAATATGACGAATGAGCCTTTTCAATTATTAATTATAAATTGCGAATTATTTTATCAGATATTTGCGTAAGTGCTTTTTCCATTTTTTTACTTAATGTGGAATAATCTATTTCAGTATCAGCCACATAATTAAATGCAATTTGCAGTGTACATTCATTTTCGGTTACTTTGGCAAGCAAATTGTTTTTATTCAGTCGGTATGCTTCGCGCATGAGTCGTTTAATTCGGTTACGGTCAACTGCTTTTTTAAATTTCTTTTTTGGTACACTTATTAATACTCTAACAGGCTCTTGAGCAACTTCATCATTCACACAATATACCACACGCAAAGGATAAACTATAAATGCCTTTCCTTGTGCATACAGTTTTGCAATGCGTATTTCGCCACATAAATGTTCCTTTTTTGAAAAAGTATATTTCCTCATCTCATTACAAAAAGAATCCCAAAAGTACAGAAATTGTTCGATACTTTTGGGATTCAGTTATTTTTTTTCGACCGCAGTCTATTTTTTGTTGATCTTTACGTATTCTTTTAAGTAAAGTTCAAGTGCTTTTGTCATTGATGGTGCTTCGGGCGTAGGTGCTTGAAAGTCAACATTAAGACCTGCATTTTTAGCCGCTTGTAAGGTTGTAGCTCCAAAACATCCAATTTTAATTTCGCCCTGATTAAATTCAGGGAAATTTTTCATTAACGAAGCAATACCCATTGGACTGAAAAACATCAACATATCGTAATTAAATTCTTCATCGGGTCCAAAATCATTACTTACGGTACGATACATAACGGCTTTATCGTATTTCGTTTTCATTTTTTCGAGTGCAGCTATAGTTTCTTCGTTTTGCACATCAGAAGTGATGAGTAAGTATTTTTCGGTTGTATGTTTGTTCATTACAGTTACCAAGTCGGCCATTTTACCTGTAGTACCATAAAACACTTTGCGCTTACGATAATGAATGTAATGTTGTAAAAAAACGGCTACAGATTCAGTTACACAAAAATACTTCATCGTTTCGGGTATTGTTATACGCATCTCATCGCATAAGCGAAAAAAATGGTCAATTCCGTGACGTGCGTTGAAAATAATGGCTGAATAATCAAGAATTGAAATCTTTTGTGTGCGAAAATCACGTGCAATTACCGGTTCAACTTTAATAAATTGACGAAAATCTATTTTAAAACCATACTTTTCGCTTAGGTCAAAATAGGGTGATTTCTCAGATGTAGGCTGTGGTTGTGAAACCAGTATCTTCTTTATTTTCAATGTAGTAAGTTAAAAAATTGTTGATTCTATGTTAAATATCGAAACGCCTGAACTAAAAATAAAACAGGCAAAATTTCGAGGGTGCAAAGATACAATATTATATACAAAGAATCTACAATTTTATGCAAAAAAAACTGAATGAGTTTTATTAACAATAATATTAGTGCTAAAATGAGTATTATTTGGCCAGAAATTTCAAAGAATTCTTCAGAAAAATTAGAAATATAAAGTTTCAAAAATATCAAAATATAAAATATTATAGAAACAAATGACATGACATTTAGATAACTATCAAAAATCATTTTCATATATGATTTTTCAACAAACACAAATTCGAGCACTTTTGCTAAAAGGTATTTAATAAGAAAAAACGCAACTAATGCTGCTGTAAAATACATGTAAATTAAAAATTCGAAACGCGTACCTTTTTGATAATAAACCAAATAGCCATAAAGAGGAATAACTATAAATGAAATGAGAATATGATAAAACTTTTGTTCAAAATTATCGATGGATGTTTTACTAAAAATACTTGAACGCTCTTTTGCAATAAAAAAAGTTTTAAAAATATCCAATGGTGGTGTCATGGAGCGAATTACAGATAATACCAATAACCCAAATACAGTTAAAAGTACCAAAAACACCCAATTTTGATCCGATGGTACTCCTAAAGGCAATTCGCCTTGAAAACCGCTTAAACTGTGTCGTAAAATGGAATCGGCACGAGCGGATGCAATGGAGTCAAACCGTGCAATTGAATCGGCTCTTAATATTGAATCGCGATGTTGAATGGAATCCAACGCTAATTGCGCTGAATCTTTGAACGTATTTATGGAATCGAGTACCGGCATTTAACTTTATGAACTTTATAACCTTACAAACTTTATGAACCTTATGAACTTTACAACTAAATCGCAGCAAATTTCCGAACACTTTCGTCCCATTTTGGAGCATTCAGTATGGCTGGCAATACTTCTTCGGCACTTGTTACAACAGTCCAAATGTCGCGGTGCAAATCGCGCATAAAATTTTGCTCAATCGCTCTGTTTAGCATCTCAATCAAAGGGTCGTAATAGCCATTAACGTTGACAATAATAATCGGTTTGGTGAAAATGCCTAATTGCTTCCACGTAATTACTTCGAGTAATTCTTCGAATGTTCCACAACCACCAGGTAAAGCAACAGCAGCGTCCGACATAAAAGCCATTTTTTCTTTACGCTCATGCATGGTTTCAGTTATAATAAGCTCTGTAAGCCCATTGTGGTCCCATTCTTGCTCGCACATAAACTGTGGAATAACACCCGTAACTCGTCCACCAGCAGCAAGCATTGTGTCGGCAATTCGGCCCATTAAACCCACTGAACCACCACCATAAACTAGCTGCAAATTATTGTCCGAAAGTACTTTACCAAGTTTTTCAGCAGCATCGAAATAAGCAGGATTAATCTGAGAGCTCGAAGCACAATAAACACAAATATATTGCATAAATAAAAAATTATTGACTTTAAAAATGCAAAAATACAGTTTCTTTCCGTATTTTTGACCATCAAAATTTAAAAACCCCAAAAATGATTTTAGTTACTGGTGCCACCGGATTGGTTGGCGGACATTTAGTTTGGCATTTATTGCAACAAAACATTACTGTTATAGCCACCAGACGCAGTTCAAGTGATTTAGAACCACTTCGTAAGATATTTAGTTTTTATACACCGCAAGCCGAAGCTTTTTTGCGTCGCATACAGTGGCGCATGGCCGATGTTTGCGATGAAAAATCTATTACTGAAGCTCTCAAGGGCATCGAAACTGTTTATCATTGTGCAGCTGTTGTGTCGTTAAGCAATGGTGGCGATGATATGATTAATACAAATGTAAAAGGAACAGCAAATATTGTAAACGCAGCGTTGAAAAACAAAGTGAAGCGCTTTTGTTTTGTAAGCTCCATTGCTGCTTGTGGTCATGCTATGGGTACCGATTTAATTGATGAAAATACCGAACTTAGCAATGTCGAAATGCGCTCAGCGTATGCACGCAGTAAATATTTTTCGGAACAAGAAATTTGGAAAGGAATACGCGCTGGATTGAACGCTGTAATTGTAAATCCTGGCGTGATACTCGGTTATTCGGGCACCAACAAGGGTAGTTCCGAACTTTTCGCTCGTGTACGCAATGGATTACCATTTTACACGAATGGCGGAAGTGGCTATATTGATGTGCAGGATGTAGTAAAATTAATGGTTGAACTTACAAATAGCGATGTATCGGGTGAACGTTTTATATTAGTAGCCGAAAACTGCTCTAATAAAGATGTTTTAAGTTGGATGGCTGATGGATATGGAAAAAGGCGACCAAAAATTGGTATAAACAAAAAAGCTATGCTTACTATTGGATTTATTTCCGAAATGGCTGGAAAAATACTTCCATTTACTCCCATGCTCGACCGTAGTTTGGCGCGCTCTGCCTCAAATCGTGCTTATTACGCAAACCACAAAATTACTGAACTAACACATTATCAGTTCAATTCAATTGAAAAATGTATAAAAGAGGTGTGCAAATATGAATTGAAACAAGATTAACTAATTTTTTACTGAAAAACATATCTTGTAATGCAGTTTTTTGAAATTAATTTTGCTCAATATGCTCGTTTTTGTGCAAAAAAACATTAAAATATTTGTTTTGAGCAAAAGATTAGAATATATATAATGTTAGTATTCAGTTAAATAAGTGTTCGTAACAAATATTGCTGTTATTTAGTTCATTAATAATCAGCAATTAAATACAAATAAATTGTATTTTTACACCTGAATTGCAATGTTGACATTACAATATGAGCCAAAGAATCGAGCACACTGGAATAATCACACACATCGAAGGATCCAAAATACAAGTTCAGATAGTACAATTATCGGCTTGTAGTTCTTGTCATGCTAAGGGTGCGTGTTCGGCTTCGGACATGGATGAGAAACTAATTGATGTCGAAAGCAATGACTTCACATTCAAAATTGGCGACCAGGTGCAACTTTCAGGTGAGAGTTCTATGGGATTATTTGCAGTATTACTCGCCTTCGTTATCCCCTTTCTTTTAATTTTACTCAGTTTATTTATTTTAAGTTCGTTTACTTCCAACGAAGCACTTTCGGGTACTATCGCATTGGCGGTGCTTGTTCCGTATTTTATTATATTGTCGTTGTTTAATAATAAACTAAAAAATAAATTGAAGTTTACGGTGGAGAGAATGTAGCGTTATAAAGTTTATAAGGTTTGTAAAGTTTATAAAGCAAAATCCATTCATTTTCTATCCGTTTTTAATATCTATCAAAATGAATATTATAGTTATTGCGTTAATTACATTGGGGGTAATAGCTGCTGTATCGGCAGTGATTCTCTTTTTTGTTGCCAAAAAATTTCAGGTATTCGAAGATCCACGTATCGACGAAGTAGAAGCTGCACTGCCGGCTGCAAATTGTGGCGGATGCGGATTTCCGGGCTGTAGAGGTTTTGCAAATGCGTGTGTAAGTGCCGAATCGCTCGAAAAATTAAATTGTCCGGTTGGTGGTAACGAAACCATGAAAAAAGTGGCCGATATACTTGGTAAAGTGGCTGTCGAAACTGCTCCAACTGTAGCTGTGGTTCGATGTGGTGGTACTTGCGACCATCGTCCACGTACAAGCGATTACGATGGCGTAAAACATTGCTTTATAGCTCATAACCTATATAGTGGTGAGTCGGGCTGTTCGTATGGCTGTTTGGGCTTAGGCGACTGCGAAGTATCGTGCGAATTTGATGCTATACATATAAACCCGGCAACAAAATTACCAGAAGTTGACGAAGATAAATGTACATCCTGTGGTGCTTGCGTAAAAGCTTGTCCAAAAATATTAATTGAGTTACGTAAAAAAGGACCAAAATCTCGTCGCATTTATGTAAGTTGTCGCAACGAAGAGCGAGGCCCTATCGCTAAAAAGAACTGCGAAGTAAGCTGTATTGCATGTGGAAAATGTGAAAAAGTTTGTCCGCACGAAGCTATTACTATGGGCAATAATTTAGCATTTATACACGACGATAAATGTACACTTTGTCGTAAATGCGTTGAGGTTTGTCCTACAAATGCCATAGTGGAACTCAATTTTCCACCTCGAAAAGTGAAAGAAGAACCTTTAACCCCTAAAGGGGAATTGGTTGATTAAGCTTTTGATAATCAGTTTTTATTACATTTAAGTTTCGCACAAGTATTTAAATCAAATCACGAATATAAAACTAACTTAATTTCCCTTTAGGGGTTAGGGGCAGACATGAAAACATTCAGAATGGGTGGCATACACCC
>JBMOHZ010000095.1:0-8138 GCA_049317585.1 Paludibacter sp. | reverse complement strand
TGTTTTGTCACCTGATTTCACAATGCGTCCATCGTACAACACATGTACAAAGTCAGGCACAATATAATCGAGCAAACGTTGGTAGTGCGTAATTACAATGCTAGCATTTTCGGCCGATTTGAGTTTATTTACACCATTGGCCACAATACGAAGCGCATCAATATCCAGACCTGAATCTGTTTCATCTAAAATAGATAATTTTGGTTCGAGCATGGCCATTTGAAAAATCTCATTGCGCTTTTTCTCACCACCCGAAAAACCTTCGTTAACCGAACGATTTGTCAACTTATTATCCATCTCCACCAATTCTTTTTTCTCACGCATCATACGCAAAAAGTCGGTTGCCGAAACAGGAGCTAGCCCACGATACTTACGTTGTTCGTTTATGGCTGTGCGCATAAAATTCACCATGCTCACGCCTGGAATTTCTACTGGATACTGAAAACTCAGAAAAATACCTTCGTTAGCACGTTTTTCTGGAGCCAATTCCAATAAGTCTTTTCCCTGAAAAGTTACTTCGCCATGTGTTACTTCAAAAGCTGGATTACCTGTAAGTACCGACGAAAGTGTTGATTTTCCGGCACCGTTTGGTCCCATAATGGCGTGTATTTCACCTGCACGAACTGTTAAGTTCAATCCTTTTAATATTTCCTTGCCATTAATACTGGCATGTAAGTTCTTAATTTCTAACATAATTATCCTACACTTCCTTCGAGTGTTATTTGTAATAGTTTTTGTGCTTCTACGGCAAACTCCATCGGTAATTTATTTAAAACCTCTTTGGCATAGCCGTTTACAATTAATCCAACTGCATCTTCGGTAGATATACCACGTTGGTTGCAATAAAAAATTTGGTCTTCGCTAATTTTCGAAGTGGTTGCTTCGTGTTCAACTACTGCTGTTTCGTTATTTACTTCCATGTATGGAAACGTGTGTGCTCCACATTTGTCGCCCAACAGTAAACTATCGCATTGCGAAAAATTTCGGGCATTATCGGCATTAGCTCCTACACGTACTAACCCGCGATAGCTATTATTACTCACGCCAGCCGATATTCCTTTGGATAAAATATGGCTGCGAGTATTACGACCTAAATGTATCATTTTTGTGCCCGTATCAGCTTGCTGATGATGGTTGGTAACCGCTACCGAGTAAAATTCGGCCGACGAATTATCGCCCAGTAATATGCAACTTGGATATTTCCAAGTAATAGCCGAGCCTGTTTCTACTTGCGTCCACGATAGTTTTGCATTTTCTCCTTTGCAAATTCCACGTTTGGTTACAAAGTTATATACGCCTCCTATTCCGTTTTTATCGCCCGGATACCAGTTTTGAACGGTAGAGTATTTCACCTCAGCATTTTTCATAACTACAATTTCTACAATGGCTGCATGTAGCTGATTTTCGTCGCGACTTGGTGCTGTACAGCCTTCGAGATATGACACGTAACTGTCTTCGTCGGCAACTATCAATGTACGTTCAAACTGCCCTGTATTAATCGCATTTATGCGAAAATAAGTGGACAATTCCATAGGGCAACGAACGCCTTTGGGAATATACACAAACGAGCCGTCGCTGAAAACAGCTGAGTTAAGCGCTGCGTAAAAATTATCACTAACGGGCACTACCGACGACATGTATTTCCGAATCAAATCCGGATGATGCTCCACTGCTTCGCTGAAAGAGCAAAAAATAATGCCTTTTTCGGCTAATGATTCCTTGAAAGTAGTTTTTACCGATACCGAATCCATAACAGCATCCACGGCTATGCCCGAAAGCGCCATTTGCTCTTCGAGTGGAATGCCTAGTTTGTTGAATGTTTTCAATAATTCAGGATCCACTTCATCCAAACTTTTGGGGTTGTTGGTACGGGGAGCAGCATAATACGATATGCTCTGATAATCGATTTCAGGAACATTGAGATGTGCCCAGTCGGGCATTTTCATACTTGTCCAATGTCGATACGCTTTTAATCGGTATTCCAACATCCAATCGGGCTCATTTTTTTTAGCCGAAATAATGCGAACAACCTCCTCGTTTAATCCAATTGGGATTATATCTGTCTCAATATCAGTAGTAAATCCGTATTTATAATCTGCTTGTGTTACTTCGTGTAATATATCTTCTGCCATAAGTTTTATTAATGCATAATTTTCATAAAAAATAGAACAATATGCAGTTTTTTTGAATAAAGCTGCAAAGTTACAAAAAATCAGTAATTGTTTACTATCACCAATTCATGAATCTAATTTAACTCTCAAACAACTTTTTGAGCATTTTTGTTTAGTGATTTTTCTTAATTACTATAAAAAATTAAAGGACAAGCAACCTGAAAGTCGTTTGTCCTTTAATCAATTCTACTCTAACTGTGTATTACCACTTCAATTCAATTTTTCGTGAATTATCATTTATAGTACTTATTGCTATGTTATCCAATTCGCCTTTTCCGAAATTGAGGTATTGTGAGCCACGTTCTGTTTCAATTACCATTGAGCCACTTACAAAATACTTCCAATCGGCAACTGATAGTAATGGTTCATCAATTTTCAACGAGTATTCAATACCTCTTGAGTTTGAACCTTTGGTGTATCCTGTAAAGCTATAACTATCATCGCCATAATAATCAGGAGTTTTATTGTCGCTTATACGAGTTCGTGTACGTTCTGAGTAGCGGTAGAAAGATTTGCCTTCGGCTGGTTCTACTTTTTCTTCGGACACAATAAATAAAACCCCTTGTTCAAGAACTTCAACCGTTTTACCACCTTGTATGCGGTTTTTGTTAATATAAAATTCGGTAAATTCGTACGAACGTTTCCGACTTGCAACATCGTACTTGGTAACAATTATCCGACCACGATATGTAATTTCGTTGGCATTGGTGTATCCATCGCCAAAGTCGATAATATAGGTTTCAGGAAAAACACCCGGCTTAGTTTCGAGCCAGATTTTTGGCCCTAAAGCTACCATCTTTTGTTGTTTCGATTGTAAACCAGCCGTACTAATGAAAGAATTTAAATAACCCTCGGCTTCGGTTATGGCTTGTTCGCTAATAGTGCCTGCTAATGCATCGGTCACTACGGCGTTAAAATACGATTCGTCGTTTGTTTTAATTTCGTCGGTACACGAAATAAATGAACTAAATAACACTGTCAAAAAAATACCTTTGAAAAATTGAATGCGTTTCATATTGCTAATTATAAATTTGATTAAATAGATTGTTTACTACCATTTAAACTTGCAATACGTGTGCCACACATATAAAATACACATTATGAGCACATTATAAAGTAATACCAAGTCTGGCATTATTCATTAACGAAGAGTCTACTTCAATTTGGAAGGAAAATTCTATAAAACAACTTTGTGTTTCCAGCGTTTATGAGTCCATAACCACAATTCAGGGTATTGGTTGATATCCGCTTCGAGACGACGCATGTATTTTTCCGAAATACTAAATTCGGGCTCGTCTTTTGGGCTCGCCGACAGCATCTCTACTTTGCAGTGATAATAACCACGTTTGGGGCGCGTGATGGAAAGAATAAGTACAGGATAATCAAACTTACGCGCCAATACTTCGGTGCCTACGATAACGGCAGTAGGTTGATTTAAAAACATCATACTGTAACGCGCATTGTCACGTGGTGGTCGTTGGTCCGAAACCATTGCAAAAACCCCCTTTTCGGCTGTCTTTCTCATCCGGAGCATAGATTTAAATAAATCGCGCATCTCAATATTTCCCATATTGTATTTCAACCGCAAACGGAAGGTCAGGTCATCAAATTCAGCATTTTTAAGTCGTTTATAAACACCATAAAGCGGGCTTTCTTTGGGCAAATGGAGCGACATAGCCGATACCCATTCCCAATTGCCATAATGCGCCATCATAAGCATGGCACTTTTATTTTCGGCATAAATTTTTTCGATAAGTTCCACATTTTCAAATGTAATACGTCGGCTAACTTCCTCGGGCGACATATTAATCCGATACATGGCTTCAATAAAAACATCGCAAAAATAATGGTAAAATTTACGTTCGATGTGGATAATCTCTTGTTTACTTCTATCAGGAAATGAGTTGGTTAAATTACTACGCACCACCTTACGCCGATAGCGGACCACGTGATAAAGAAGTGGAAATATTAAATCGGAAACCACATATAACACCCTAAGAGGCAACAATGTAAGCAAAAAGAGTAGGGCGTATAATAGTTTGAACATAAATCTATTTACCATTTAAACAGGTACAATTGACTATTTTTTGAAAAACATCTTTCATATAAATGTAAGTTGCAAAGATACAAAAAATGCGTTGAAACGAAATAGTTCAACTGGTTTTCGGATTAATAAAAAAAAATGTACTTTTGCACTACCAATTCAAGCGGTCCTGTAGTTCAATGGATAGAACAAGTGTTTCCTAAACACTAGATCCGGGTTCGATTCCCGGCGGGACTACTAAACAATCCTCCCATCTTTCATTTCAATTACTCTATCCGAAAGCAGAGCTAGTTCTTTGTCGTGTGTTACAATTACTATGGTGAGGCCAAATTTTTCGCGAAGTTCGAACAGCAGTTTGTGTAGTTCTTCTTTGTTTTTGCTATCGAGACTTCCTGATGGCTCGTCGGCCAAAATCACACTTGGGTTGTTGATGAGTGCACGAGCTACGGCTACTCGTTGCTTTTCACCTCCTGATAGTTCGGATGGTTTGTGCTCCAATCGTTCGCTGAGTCCGAGGTAAGCAAGCAATTCTCTGGCGTGTGCAGCGGCTTTTTTGCTGTCGGTTCGAGCTATCAAAGCAGGTATCATTACGTTTTCGAGTGCTGTAAATTCGGGCAAAAGCTGGTGAAACTGAAATATAAAACCAATATGTTTATTGCGGAATGCGGCTAATGCAGGTTCGCTGAGTGTTGCAAAATCAACATTGTTGAGTAGCACCGAACCGCTGTTGGCTTTATCCAAAGTGCCAATAATTTGTAGCAATGTAGTTTTACCGGCACCGCTTGGGCCTACTATCGACACTATTTCGCCTTTATTAATTTCCAAACTAACGCCTTTGAGCACCTCAAGCGTTTCGAAACTTTTATGAATATTTTTTACCTGAATCATTTCTATTGTTATTCGTTGTTATTGCTGGTGATAGGTTGGTGATATTTTAGTTATAATTGATTTTTGTTGCAAAGTTATTTGTTTAAACCGAATTTGAACCAATTTATCTCTAAAAAATGTATCTTTGCGCATAGTTTTTGAAAACTTTGAAGTAAAACTTGTTGAATCTTTTATGGAAACCGATCCTGACTTTGGAAATATTGAGTTTGTGCGCAATCTTCGTTCGCGGAGTATACGTGTTCGCATTCTGGTAGATGGACTGAAGGTATCGTTACCCATAGGTGTTACCGAAAAGGATGCAATGACATTTATTAATTCCAAACGGAAAAGTATTTTAGCAAAACAAAATAAACTTAAGCACAAGAAAGAGAACCACGATTTAGAATTAAGTTTTGATAAAAAAATAATAACACTTACTTTTGTAGTTGAGGTAAAACCAGTGGAGCGCGAAAACATTTTCATTGCACTGAAAGATGGAGTTTTAACAATTGAATTCCCTATTCGGGGCGATTTACAGTCGCCAACAGCTCAGGAGCATTGCTGGAATGGTATAAATTATTTTTTGCGAAAAGAAGCTAAGCGGCTCCTACCAGACCGTACGAAACAATTGGCCGGAAAGTTTGGTTTTTATGTAGGAGATATAAAAATTCAGTCGAGCAAGAGCCGCTGGGGAAGTTGCTCCCGCGCACGAAGCATCAATTTATCGATGTTTTTGATGCTATTGCCGGCACATTTAATTGATTATGTGATACTTCACGAGCTTTGTCACACCAAAGAAATGAATCACAGCCCTAAGTTTTGGGCATGGATGAATAGAGTTACCGATAATAACAGTACCAATTTACGCACCGAATTAAAAAAATATAATATGCCATGATAAGTACAAAACCATTTACATTCGATAGGGTAATACGTCTGATTATCGGACTTACCGTGCTCGTTCTAATTTTTTTATTAGTAAAACGGCTTAGCAATGTGTTATTACCATTCATTATTGCGTGGCTACTAGCTTATATGCTCGATCCAATAGTGCGATTTTTTCAGTATAAATTAAAATTACGAAACAGATTGCTTTCGGTAATTACTACCATTATACTTGCAAGTGGTTTAGTTACAGGACTTGGATTTATTACCATACCCTTAATTAGCAACGAAATAGCAAAACTATACGAAATAACGAGCACCTATTCCCAAAATCTGAATATTGATACTTTTTTACCTGTAGCTTGGCAAAACGAGATTAGCAAGTATTTTCTGTCGATGGACTTTCAGAGTATGATTCAGAACGAAAACATGATGGATTTTCTGAAAAAAGTCGCTCCTCAAATTTGGGATATTCTAAATGGGTCCATAAGTATGCTTCTTGGACTGACTGTAATAATAATTATTTTTCTGTATATGTTTTTCATTTTGCTTGAATACGAACGAGTTACCGAAGGCATGATTAAAATTATTCCTCAAAAATACCGACCGCTTATTACCGAAATTTTACATGATATGGAAGTAGGGATGAACCGCTATTTCCGTGGGCAAGCTTTGGTTTCGGTCATTGTTGGTTTACTATTTTCCGTTGGGTTTAGTATTATTGGACTTCCTATGGCCATATTTTTTGGACTTTTCTGTGGTTTGCTTACCATGGTTCCATATCTTAAAATGGTGGCAATAATACCTGCTGCACTGCTCGCCTTTCTGCAATCGGTGGAAACAAATCAGAATTATGGGTCGGTATTAATTGGAATAATTGTAGTATTTGTCATAGTTCAAGCTATCGAAGATTTGCTGCTCACGCCAAGTATAATGGGGCGCGTAACGGGTTTAAATCCTGCCGTAATCATGCTCGCTTTATCTATATGGGGCTCACTTATGGGCATGTTGGGGTTAATTATAGCGCTACCACTCACTACCTTGGTTATATCGTACTACAAACGATTTGTACTCAAAATTGAACCCGACGAACTCCCCGAAATTACCGAAGTGGAACCAAACAATGAGCCTCCGAGCCAAGTTGAAACGCCTAAAAACACTTGATTTAAAACACAATAGAAACAATAGATTCAAGTTTGGATATTTTCACTGCCAAATCAGTATGTTGAATTATTTGTATTATAGATGTAGAATTAAAACCTAAAAAAACAGTTTTCCAAATTAGTTTTTGTACTTTTGCAGCGTTTTTCGGAATTTATGCATTTTTCGGAAAATCAATTAAAACTTTAAAACGACAGTTTACTATGTTGATTGTTCGAAATGTTGCTCAGCTACAATCCGAAATTTCAAAAGCAAAAAATCAAGGTCAAAGTATTGGTTTTGTGCCAACTATGGGTGCTTTACATGCTGGACACATTGCACTTGTGGAACGTTCGGTTGCCGAGAATGACTTCAATGTGGTGAGTATTTTTGTTAATCCTACACAGTTTAACAATGCTAGCGACCTCGAAAAATACCCTCGCAACCTGGATGCCGATGCACTTTTGCTCGAAAAAGCAGGTTGCAATTTGATTTTTGCTCCTGAAATTGATGCTATTTATACCGAAAACGAAAAAAATACACGTTTTGAGTTCAATTTCGAAGGACTCGACATGGTTATGGAAGGTAAGTTTCGTCCTGGTCATTTTAATGGTGTGGTTCAAATAGTTAGCAAGCTATTTACGCTGGTAAAGCCCACTAAATCGTACTTTGGCGAAAAAGATTTCCAACAATTGTCCATTATACATCTTATGACTCAGACGATGGGATTTGATGTCGAAATTGTAGACTGCCCCATTGTTCGCGAAGCAAGCGGATTGGCCATGAGTAGCCGCAACGAACGCCTAACAGCCACTCAACGGGAAATTGCTTCAGGTATTTCGAAAGTGTTATTTGAAAGCAAAACGCTGACAAACAAGCTATTGCCAGCTGAATTGACACGATGGGTCGAAAACGAAATTGCTCAAATAGAAAGCTTAAAACTAGAATATTTCGAAATAGTTGATGCTAAAAACCTTCAAACGGCAAACAATTGGAATACCCAAACTGTTGGATGTATAGCCGTTTTTTGT
>JBMOHZ010000094.1:0-8185 GCA_049317585.1 Paludibacter sp. | reverse complement strand
ATATATTGAGAAATTACAAACTAACAAAGCTGATTTATTGCAAGTTAGCTCCGAAATTGTGGGCACATTGCCTACTGATTACAATGATAGATTGGGCGATTTAATTATGTCGCTTTTACCAGCGGGTTCTATATGTGGTGCCCCTAAACCAAAAACACTAGAAATTATTGAAAAAACGGAAAACTACAATCGTGGATTTTACACCGGAATATTTGGTTTTTTCGATGGTAAATCAGTAGATTCGGCTGTAATGATTCGGTTTATTGAACAGCAAGACAATGCATTCGTATTTAAAAGTGGAGGTGGAATTACGTCGCAAAGCAATGTACAAAAAGAATATGATGAACTAATACAGAAAGTGTATGTGCCGATTAATTGAATCCATAAAATTTGTAGATGGTAATTTTTTTCGATTACCTTTGCATCAAGCGCGTGTAAATAAGGCATTTAAAGATCTTTTTCCTTTAAATGTAGCTTTCAATTTAACTGATTTGCTTTCGAAACAAGAAGTACCTGAAAAAGGCATTTATAAATGCAGAATAGTATTTGACCACACACCACAACTCATTGAATTTGTGCCCTATACAATGCGCGAAATAAAAAGTCTCCATTTAGTTGAAACACAAATAGAACCATTACATTACAAATTAGAAAACAGGGAAAAGTTGAATGAGGCATTCGCAAAGCGTGGTAATTGCGATGACATTATTATGTTGAACAACGGTTATTTAAGTGATACGTGGTATTCGAATATCGCTTTGTGGGATGGTAAAAACTGGTGTACTCCTACTCTACCTATAATCTTTGGTACGCAGCGTGCGGCTTTATTGCATTCAGAAAAAATAATTCAAAAGAATATACCTAAAGCAGATTTGAATAAATACAGCCGCATTCGATTGTTTAATGCTATGATTGAATTTGGCGAAATAGAACTGGATATCAATAGTTTAAAATACTAGTTGGTTTTATTCTATATCAATTCCATCCCATATTAAATTCAAATCGTTCAATACAATTCCTGCTGTTTTAAGTTTTTGAGTATCGTTTTTTAAAACGGAATAAACCAGTTGCAAACTACTGTCTTGAATTGATATAGCCTTATGTAAATTATCAATTACAGCTTTAATATCATTCTCTGACCAATCGATATATGCAGCATGAATATAATCAAGCGAATGCGGTTCAGTTTCTATAATTCGTTGAGAATAATACCTAGCTTGAGCGCTTTTACCTGATAACAAAGCACACCAAACTATGGCTCTTTGAACTTTTAGATTATTATTGTTTGTATTCTCAAGCTCTGAATATATTTCCAACGCTGAAGTATATTGTTCAATTTCCAGATAACAATTTGCAATTTGCAGCAAAGTGTTTTGCTGATTAGGACGCAAAACATTGAGATGTTTGTAGTATTCAAGAGCTTTGTTATAATCACCTAACAACTTGTAACACAATGCAATTTTCTTTGTAGTCCAAACATTATCAGGTTGTATTATATCTGATTTTAAGTAAGCATCAAGTGCCAGTTTTATTTCGGTTGTTTGCTGATAACAATAAGCAATTTTTTGAAACAAAGCTGCTGTAGCTTCGTTTTCGTTCATTAATTCGTTAAAAAGTTCAATTGCTTCGCGGTACTGACTTTTTGCAAAATAAAACTCAGCCACATAACTTTTCAATTCACTGCTCGACGATAAAATATCGAACAAAAAAGTACGATGCATAAACAATGCAGACGCAAACATATCCGAAAAATCCTTTCGTTCGGGATATAATTTAAAAAAGCGGAATAAATCCTGTATGTATTGTTTTGAAATATTTTTAGCATAGTTTTCGGGCAATAATAGCGCTTCATCTTTGGCCATTTCGGCAATTTGCTCCGATTCAATTTTAAATGAATGCTTCAAACCATTACGCTGAGCCTCGGGCATTTGCAAAATACTCAAGCAAAAAGAATATTTGTCGGAATTGCACAAAGCATTATTATTTATAAACGCCGAAAGAAGATTTTTTTCGGAAGCAGTAAATAACTCCGATACTGCACTATACTGTGAGTCGAATGGTAAAAACCAATTCGAAATATTATTAAAAAACGGAAAACTTTTAAGCATTGCAAATGTACCCATATACACATCAGCACCTTGCATTTGTAACTCTGTAAGCTCTTGTAGTTTATCTTGTACACCACTTTTTTCGAGTAATTCTTGCCATTCAGGATTACTTTCCTCCCATTCATCCGATTTTAATAAACTATCAGCCTCCATTTTATCCTTCAACAACGGACTAACTTTCATTATGTCGGGTAAAATTTCCTCGCGTAGTTTCTTTGTAATCGTATCAGTTTCGACGGTTCCAATAATTTGAACAATAATATTTCTGAAATTTATAGAAGTATAATTATCATCGGCCAGTAGGATTAAACGGTTTCTGATTTGAGGAAAATATGGAATAAACCTATTGTAACGGGCTAAAATAAAACACAAACCAACCAAGCTTCGTTGTTTAATCTCAACATCAGCATGACCGCAACTATCCAACAATAATTGTAACTTATCCTCATCGAACATACGCCATAAATTTAACGTAAGAGCAGTTACAGCTAAGTTTTTTTCCAGTCGGCCCGGGTATTCAACCGATGTAATTGATATATAAAATTTAATTTGTTCCGAATCGTAAGTTGTAGTGAGCCAAAAAATTGAGAAAACATCATTCAATAACTGTTCGTAGTTTTTTCTGCTGTTGATTTCATTGCTCAAATCCTGATGCTGACTATGGTAGTACTGTAACGAATTATCTAGTTTACTTACAGTAGGAAAATGTAGTCGATAAGGGAAAAATCTTTTTTGTAAATATTCAAAATTTGAAGAGTTCCTAAATAATAATTCTTCGCGTAATTCATTCATTAAAATAAATAAGCGAGCAACTATTCTATTGTAAACAATTTTACGTTGTGGATCATCAATCCCTTTTATAAAATATTCCAATAAAAAACGGTAATTCTGTTGTAGCTCATTATACGTATCCGTAAACGATCCCTGTTGAAGTTCATCTATTAATAATTGACCTTTTTCAAACGCATTTTTAATTTTACCATCGCTTATCAACGAAAGTACTGATTTAAAATTAGCATGTATCTGTTCCGGAGTCATAGGTTAATGTGATGATACGTTGATGTGGTGATAAATTAATTCTGAAACTTTATAAACCTTACGAACTTTATAAACTAAATCAACCTAGTCTGCTTATTTTCAGCAATCTATCATCATCAATGATTTTTAACTTACGTCCATCCATTGCAATAATGTGTTCGTTTACAAACTGCGAAAGTGTACGAATAGCGTTCGAAGTAGTCATATTCGACAGATTGGCTAAATCCTCGCGTGAGAGATAAATATTAATTGTAGCGCCATCTTCCTCCAAGCCATAGTTCTTTTTCAGAATTAATAAAGCTTCAGCCAAACGGCCCCGTATATGTTTTTGAGTAAGATTTACGGTTCGAGCATCTGAGGCACCAAGGTCGGTTGCCAACTCTTCTAAAAACCTAAAACAAAGCGCATTGTTATGTCGAAGGATGGAAATAAAAATATCTTTTTTAATTAAATAAACAGTTGATGCCTCGAATGCGGCAACAGTAGTATTGTATAATTCGTTTGCTATCATGGCACGATAACTAAAATTTTCGCCTGGTTTAAGCATTCGAATAATTTGAGTTCGGCTTCCAACACCATCTTTGTATACCTTAACTTTACCCGATTCCAAAATCATCATGTGTGTAGGTACATCGCCTTCACAAGCAATAATTTCGCCTTTTTTGAAGCTTTGAATTGAGTGATTGTTACGTAAATACTGTCGTTCGTCGGGAGTAAGAACATCCCAAAAATTCAATAATTCATCTAGAGGTTTATACTCTATTGTACTTCTTCTAGCCATCGTTTTCTATAAAAATATGTTCGACAACACTGTTTTAAATCACAAATTTACACATTTTTGTTGAAATACAATATTCTGACATAAAAAAAAGATAAATAAAATCAAAAAAATAGCATTTTTAGGAGTAACATGGGGAAAAAAAGTTGTTATGTTCATACGTTTTAAGATAATTAAATTCATCGTTACAAACTTTTGAAGCTTCATAAGCGTTCAATATATTGAATTAATAAAATTCAGATCAATATGATTCAAGAAATTATTGTTTATGTTATTTTACTCTTTGTAATTGTATATTCCATTTATATTGTTATCAAAAAAGTAAGCACAAAACCTACATCGGTTTGTGAAGACTGTACTGGCTGTGGCATTAAACAAGAAATGATTAAAAAGGGAAAAACTACAACTCATGATTGTTCATACGTACCAATTAGCACCAAATCAGATTCCAATATTTCAAAAAATTGATTTTTTAGTTAAATATTAAAAAAATCATTCTTCGCTAATCATTACTTCCTCTACGAGTCCTTATTGTAAATTTGATTTAGTTTGTTTTTTACATTAGAAAAACTTCAACTTATTTATACACGCACACTTAGCATTAAATTGATCAAAATACTTATTGTATAATATACAATATTAACTTATAGCTTATTGTAATTGTTACAGTATTCAAATAACTGATTATGTGTTTTATAACATATATATTAAACGTATACTTACAAATACATTAATGTATTTTTGCATCGAAATTATATCAGAAACCACTTCGAAATTATCAATTGAATAATAATTAATGTCAAACGAAAATATATATAATCCTCACGTTTCGGTGGACTGTGTTGTTTTTGGCTTCGATGGCGAAAAGCTCAAAGTACTTTTAATTGAGCGTAATATTACTGAACAAAACGAATTATATAACGACAAGAAACTACCAGGAAGTATTATTTTGAACGATGAAGATTTAGATGATGCTGCTTCGCGTGTTTTGTCTGAATTAACAGGACTGAAAAACATATATTTAAGTCAGTTTCGAAGTTTTGGGGGGCCGGAACGAACTAAAAATCCGCGCGACATTCTATGGCTCGAAAATACCATGCAACTAAAAATTGGACGTATTGTAACGGTTGCTTATGTTGCGTTAATTAAGATTGATCGGAGGATTCAAGTTAAATCGGACAATACACAGGCCAATTGGTACGATTTAATTGAGCTCGCAGTTATGAATCTGGCTTTTGACCATGCAGAGATCATAAAAAAGGGATTAGAATTTATTCGTCACAACTTAGATATTGAACCACATTTGCTTTTTGAATTGTTACCGCGCAAATTCACTATTTCACAGTTGCGTATTTTGTATGATACTGTACACCAAACAAATTCGGATGTGCGAAATTTTCAGAAAAAAGTGGCTCAATGGCCTTATGTAGTAGCATTGGACGAATTGGAGGAAGGTGTTCCGCACCGCGCAGCACGACTTTATAAATATAAAAAGTAGACCCCTAACCCCTAAAGGGGAATTAAAATTAGTATTGATTATTTTGAAATTCTATAATATTTAAATTGAAAAAAAAATGATAAACCCAAATGAAACTAACTCTTACTCCCCTTCAGGGGTTGGGGGTCTTCTACTTGGTTATGATTTAGGTAGTTCGTCGGTTAAGGCGAGTTTGGTAAATGCCACCACGGGCGAATGCGTTTCGTCGGCATTTTTTCCAAAAAAAGAAATGGAAATAATTTCGGTAAAGGCTGGTTGGGCAGAACAAAACCCCGAAATATGGTGGAAAAATCTGAAATTAGCCACACAGGTAGTTTTGGAAGAATCGGCCGTAAATGCTGCTGATATTAAAGCCATTGGTATTTCGTACCAAATGCATGGCTTAGTACTTGTTGACGAAAACCAACAAGCTATTCGCAATTCTATTATCTGGTGCGACTCACGTGCAGTGCTTTATGGCGAAAAAGCCATGAATGAAATTGGTGGTGAGCAATGTTTGAAACATTTGCTAAATTCGCCAGGAAATTTTACCTTATCGAAAATGGCTTGGGTAAAAGAAAACGAACCTGAAAATTTTGCGAAAGCGAAATATTACATGCTACCCGGCGATTATTTAGCCATGCGCATGACTGGTGTTGCTGCAACAACTGCTTCTGGTTTATCCGAAGGTATCGCATGGGATTTCAAAGCCGAAGCTCCAGCTAAGTTCCTGTTCGAATATTTTGGTTTTGACACAACGCTTATTCCTGAAATTGTTCCAACTTTCGGTCAACAAGGAAACCTGAAAGCGGATATTGCCGCTGAACTTGGTTTGGCAGCCGGAACTCCGGTTACGTATCGTGCTGGTGACCAACCAAATAATGCTTTATCTCTTAACGTATTGAATCCGGGCGAAATTGCTGCCACAGGCGGTACTTCGGGTGTGGTTTATGGCGTTAACAGTGACTCAAAATACGATCCACAAAGTCGTGTAAACTCATTTGCACACGTTAATCACACCAAAGAAGCTACACGCGTAGGTGTTTTACTTTGTATCAACGGAACAGCAATTCTGAACACATGGATTAAAAATAATGTAGCAC
The DNA here is from genome assembly GCA_049317585.1 of Paludibacter sp. Classification (GTDB taxonomy): domain Bacteria; phylum Bacteroidota; class Bacteroidia; order Bacteroidales; family Paludibacteraceae; genus Paludibacter. The sequence continues at coordinate 1,681 of JBMOHZ010000094.1, read as the reverse complement.
CCGAAGGTATCAGTTATGCCGAAATGAACGAATTGGCAGCTGGAATTCCGGTTGGCAGCGAAGGTGTAAGCATTATTCCTTTTGGTAACGGTGCTGAGCGTGTGTTGGGAAATCAGGAACCAAACTGCTCTATTCATGGCGTAAATTTCAACCGCATCAGCAAAGCACATTTAATCCGTGCAGCGCACGAAGGCATTGCTTTTTCGTTTAAATACGGTATGGATATTATGAACGATATGGGAATTGAAACCAAAACCATTCGTGCCGGACATGCCAACCTGTTCCTCTCTCCTATTTTCCGCCAAACCTTGGCAAATATCACCGGAGCAACCATTGAGCTTTATAATACCGATGGTTCGGTTGGTGCAGCGCGTGGAGCAGGTATCGGAGCAGGAATTTACAAAAACGCCGAAGAAGCATTTGCAACACTGAAAAAAATTCAGGTTATTACACCCGAAGAAAAAGATGTGGAAGCTACGAAAGTGGCGTATGCCAGCTGGTTAAAAAACGTCTAAAGTTTTTTGCTACGCGTTATTAATGGTTATTGATGGTTATTTGCCCTTCGGGCGTAATATACGAAGTAAATAACAATAAATAACGCCCAAAGGGCTAATAACAGCGAAGCTTAATAACGCTCGTAGAGCAAATAACACGAAGTAAATAACAATAAATAACGCCCGTAGGGCAAATAACAACTTAATATCAATAATAGAGTTATGGCAAAAGTGTATTTCCCATCAGTGGAAAAAATCAAATTCGAAGGAAAAGAAAGCAAAAACCCATTAGCGTTTCGTTATTATAATGCGGAACAAGTGGTTTATGGTAAAAAAATGAAGGACTGGTTCCGTTTCAGCATGGCTTGGTGGCATACTTTGTGTGCCGAAGGTGGTGATCCATTTGGTCCGGGAACACAAGTTCATCCTTGGGTAGGTGCTTCAGATGCAATTCAAGCAGCAAAAGACAAAATGGATGCTGGTTTCGAGTTTATGAGCAAAATGGGTATCGAATTCTATTGTTTCCACGATATCGATTTAGTGGACGAAGGTTCATCAATTGAAGAATACGAAGCTAACTTGAAAGCTATCGTAGCTTATGCTAAAGAAAAACAAGCTGCAACCGGCATTAAATTGATGTGGGGAACTGCAAACGTTTTCTCGCCAGCTCGTTACATGAATGGTGCTAGCACCAATCCTGATTTCAATGCTGCTGCTCGTGCTATGCTTCAAATCAAAAACTCAATCGATGCAACTATTGAATTGGGTGGCGACGGATATGTATTCTGGGGTGGTCGCGAAGGTTATATGAGCTTGCTCAACACCAACATGAAACGCGAAAAACAACACATGGGAACTATGTTGCAAATGGCTCGCGATTATGGTCGTGCTAAAGGATTCAAAGGTGTGTTCTTAATTGAGCCAAAACCAATGGAACCAATGAAACACCAATATGATGTTGATGCTGAAACAGTAATCGGTTTCTTAAAAGAATTTGGTTTGGAAAATGATTTCAAATTGAATATCGAAGTAAACCACGCAACATTGGCAGGTCACACTTTTGAGCACGAATTGCAATGTGCAGTTGACGCTGGCATGTTAGGTGCTATTGATGCGAACCGTGGTGATGTACAAAACGGTTGGGATACAGACCAATTCCCAATTGACATTTTTGAATTAACACAAGC
>JBMOHZ010000093.1:0-8231 GCA_049317585.1 Paludibacter sp. | reverse complement strand
ATTTTAAAAATCTGATTTGTAGGATTATATGTCTTCGGAGGGCTTTTTTTAAGCCCGATAACTGTCGATAGACCCCGCCCCGCACTGCCCGACGTTATGTGATTACATCGCCTTGTTTCGCCTTATATGTAATGGCATTTTGAAGTTACAGAGGGGGAAAGCAGAAAAAACGGGCGGTAAAAATGCCATTACATTACAAAATTTTGAGGAACGAAAAATTTGTAAGTAATAACCGATTATATTCTCAAAAAAAATAGCAGACAGTGTAATACCAACTACTATTCAATTACTTATATTCGCAATTGTGTAATTACACAATTATTCTCAGCATTACACAAACGAATTCACCATACTGCCACTGTACCCAATTTCTGATTGAAAGTTGTTCATGCCTACCCAAAGCGTATCAAATGCATCAGTACCATCTGTGCGGGTCTCCAGACGGTCTTCTTCGCTCTCGCTGAGTTTCTCCCCACGTTTGTCTTTCTTGAACCCGTTAGGGCCTTGATAGATACCGCATTGCTCCATTGCCAATAGCAATGCTTCATTGTTATTCCGGTTGAACATAGGAAACAACCCTTGTTGTCCTTTGAGTGCCATATTGATCAAGTTATGCTTTTCTATGTGTCGGATTGGGTTTCCAATGTGAACGCCTTTTACGTTCCATTTATTCGCCTTGAATGTTTTGATAACTACTGATGCAAAGTCATCGGAGTTTACGGCATAATTACTACCCAATGCCGTGTTGTCATAGTAGTAAATAACTTCTTTACGTTGTGTGTGACGGTAGTAATGGCAAAAGTCATTGACCAGTTCCACCAGCTTACGGTCGTACTTTACATAGAACGAACGTAATACTTTCATTTTAATACCTGAGCGTTGTCCTGCCACTATCCAATTGATATTGGCATTATAGTCCATGGCGATACATATCGGAGCATTACGATTCAAGTCTCCATCTTGCAGGCAGGACAGTTCTTTTGTCTTGTCGAAGTTGTATGCCAGAGATTCGAGGTAACTATTATCGAAAGCATTGTAGTAGTGAATAGATTCCTTTAGGTTGTTGTAAAATCCATCCTTGAGTAATCCCACCTTTTTGCAAAGAATGGAAGTCTGGAACACCAGCGGTGGCAAATCCCGTTTCATTTGCTTGATATAGGCCTCACCCAATACTTGCAGGTTGTCGATAGAACTGAACACATTGTAATCAACGGCTATACTTTGCAGCTCAGCAAGGTTTTTGCACAGCATTTTGTAATCAGAAATAATGTAGGATTTGGGATGAACACCTTTTGCTTGAAATTCCTTTAGTTTTTCTTCCAATCTCCATTTTTCATGGATAATGCCATGAATAGTGGCTATCAATTCTGCATCACATTTTTCCTCGTAACTCAAAAACCAACTACCTTTTTTGGTGGTTGGCATATCCGAAACGATTAACTGCCCGTGATGGTACGGTAAATGTCCAAAATGACCTCTAAAACCACCATTGGCTGGAAATGTTTCAGACTTTAGCTGGTCGAAGTTCAACAGCTTTGCTTCGTCCATAATGAGGTAGTCCAATGTCAATGAATTGGACGTTCCAATACCGTCTTGCGAAATGATATACTGAATACTGCCATTGTACCAGGCAATCACATGGTCATAGTTTTCGGGTTTGATAATCGGTTCATCAAAATTAGCCGATTTGGGCGGTTTTCTGCCCACAAAGAAGTGCGTGTTACGCTTGTATCCAAAACTCTCTAGCGCTGCCAATGTACCCGGCACAGTTCGCGTGAGTCCTTGTTGGAAAGTGCTACACACAAACGCACCTGAAGAGCGTGGCATCCGCTGAAAATTGCGAAGTAAGAATGGAGCTACAATGCCGTGTGACTTTCCCAATCGTCGTCCACCCACTACCACAGTTGTTTTGGCTGCCGTAAACATAACTCGTTGCTGTGGTGCATTGAAATAGATTTTCTTGGGTGTTCTATTTGTGCTATTGCTGTTGCTTTTACTATTGCTTTTATACTTGTCGGTCATAACGTTCTAATTGTTCCATATCAATAGATTCATAGGTCACATCTTCAATATCGGCTGCATATTTCTTTTTCAAATCAGCAATTTTCTGTTTGATATTTGGGATTGGTTTTATGCCCAACACTGTTGGGTCTTCGGTGGGTACGAAAAGTTGTGGTACAATGTCTTCCCAGGGAATGGCAGTGAGTTCTTCTTTGTCCAATTGATTGAATTTGGCATAGGTATTGGCCGCTTTTTGCATTGCATCGGCATCTTGTTTCAGTTCTGCTATTTCGTACGCACGGTTTACCATAGCATTGAATTTGAACCGGTGCCAATCCTTCGTTGCTTTGTTTATCTCACCCAACATTTCTTGTATCAGCCGAATGTCTTCATAAGCTTGCGATTTCTCTACAGCAAAATTGGCTGTAATGTGATCCAGAATTTCCTTTGGCTTCTTGTTTGGGTAATCGTTCCAAAGTGTGTAACCCGACCGAAGGCGTTTTATCCGCTCGCGAAATTGTACCGGTAATTGTGTCAGTTGCTCCACATTGTCGTACAAGTGTTGCACACAGACATCGTATGTTTCTTTCCTAGCCATTTTCGCTCATTTTTTGGTCAATAATGTATTTCTGTATCAGCTCCACCGCCATGGGTGAACCCAACTTTGCCATATCAATTTCTTGCTTTCGCAATTCCAATACGGTTTCAATTTTCCCTTTCCTGTAAGCAATAGAAGCTGCTGTATTTTTGTTGCCAATATCTTCCCTGAAGCTATCTTCATTTACCCCAATCAGTATTGAAATATCACTCACATTCATCAATAGACTAGCGTATTCTTTTACTTTTTCTAGTTGACTACTGTTATATTCCATATTTTACCGATTGGTTTTTAATGCGTTCAATTTCCGTTTTGTAGATTACAAAAACACTTGGGTCATTCATAATAATTCCATTTTCCTCTCGGTTTCCACGGGTGAAATTCTGACTGCCTACAATAGAAATATTGTGAAGCTCATTTTCAATCAAAACCAACTTTGCATGTGTTTTGGCGTAATACATTTCAGAAAAAACATTCCCTGCAAATCGCATAATTTTGTGCGTTTTTTGGATGGCCTTGAAATCCAAAATGACAGTGATATTTTGAATCAAACCTTTCTCTCTCAACTGCCACACTTTGCGTATAAATTCCTCAGAGATTGAAAACGTAAGCACGGTAATATCTGCTTTGCCAGTTTGTTTTAGCGTCCATTCCAACAAATTATACAATTGAATACCTGTACCCAAATAAGCCCCAACATAGTCAGGGCTTAGGGGTTTCAGCTGATTGTCAATGTTATTCGACATTCAAAGCGACATTCAATCCGTTTTTCTCAAATTCTGCTTTTTGTTCTGCAGAGAAAGTTTCTCCAACGGAAAGCACTTCGTCAATCCGGATTTGCATTTCCAATAAAATGGCTGTTGTTTTTTCAGCATCTTTACTTTTTTCAAGATTTGCCTTGGCCCTACTCAAATAAGTACGATTGGCCGAAATGCGTTTCGGATCAACGGTAATGACTTCTTTTATTGGTTCTTCAGTAATTGGATTTGCCACATCATAGCTATCGTACGATTCCCAGTTGGCACGGAGTTCTACATCCAGTTCCAACAATTCTTTGAGGAATGGATAACGGTCGCAGGCTGTGGCTGTTTCGTTCAATACTTTTAGGCGTTCGTGCAGCGAACGCATACGAGGGTAGATTTCGAGGTTCTTTTGGTATGCTGATTGAATGTTTTCGGGCAATGTGTCGTGGTCAGCACGTTTACCGCTTGCGGCTTCCTTTTGAGTGGTTTCATTTGTGGCAACTCGCAAGGTCATTTCCTGCACTATGGGTTCATTGCAATTTCGGAATTCGTCACCCATGATTTTCTGCAACTCGTATTCAATTTTTTCAAAATTGGATTTTCGGATTACATTTTCATGTAAAATCCGATTACGGTTGCCCTGCAACATTAATTTTGCACCAAATTCTAATTCTCTTTGTGCCGGTTCGGTGTCTAACCATGCTTGTACTTGTTCTTTGTAATTCATTTTGTCGGGTTTTAAAATATACTCCGGCAAAAGAATTGAAATGTAATTACACAAAAAAATACACAAAAACCCTCACAAAATCAATTGCAAGGGTTTTCAAAAAATAGCAATCAGCGTTTATGCTGCTGCATTGATAATGCCATCCGCAGTAACAATTTCGCCAATATAAAATGGTGCTGGACAAACATCGGTTACTGTTACGGTAAACGTGGTTCCCATTTCGTCAGTGGCAGCTCCACCCAACTTTTGGTCGAAAGTGGTATCCGTTTGATACATATCATTGCCCAATACACGGAATTTTCCGTCCTTCTGTTGCACAATATACACCATGTCGTCATTGTTGGCTTGTCGTGCAAAACCAGTTGCAGCTTCACCAGTTCCGGGGTGCAAAAGTGTGGCAGTATTCAAAAAGGTTTTTGAAGGTCTTACACCCTGACTTTTTGATTCCACTGGCGATTTGTCAACAATGATTCCTACATTTCTCCAGACTGCTCCGGCTGCAAGTACAAAGTCACCCGTGTACGTTGCCAATATGCCCATGTCTGTCAATACCGTTTTCGGCAAAGTGGGCCACTTTAAAATGTCTCGTTTGGCAATTGCCCTAACGATACCTCTGATGCCCGGAAGATTTACATCTCCATCGCACCATTCTAAATCCTGATATTTTAAATTATCGCATTGCATAATTTTTTCTCCTTTTTTTTGACTAAAAATTCTTTAGATTAATTCGGTTATACGAATAATTTTGCAACAAATAAACGTTCAGGGCTGATGGTTTCGAATTGAACTCCGAAAAACATGGCCATTACGAATTGCACAACGAAAGCAGCATGTTTTTCCACATCAATTTTTTCCAAATCACTCATTTGGTCAACGCCAATAAGCAAATTCCCTTTGGTGGTAAGGTGAATGTAAGGACTTCCTTTTTTATTCGGTAGAGCCACTAATTCGCAAAGGTCATCGGATCCTTCCAGAAAAGTTTTCTTGAAAGTGGTATTGTAAGGCAGCGCACCATTTGAGGATTGATAATCTTCGCAATACATATTATAAACAGATTTAGAAATGAACATCTTGCAAGGTTCGCCTTGTAATTCGTCATAGGACTTTTGAAAAATAGTTTTCAATGAATCAACCGCATTGGTAGCAGTGATAGCAGCTACCATGGTCATGTAATTGCCTTTTGCAATGGTGATATTACCAGCTGTGATTTCGGCAGTGGTGATGGAATCAAAGCCATCGAACAGTTCTGCAGTAGTTGCACCGGCTGTGTTGTGTGAAGCAGACCAGATAACCTTGTTTATTTCTTTCGAAACAATTTTGGACAAATAGCCAAGTACCAGCGTTGATATTTTTGTGCTGGTTAAACCTGTGCCTTTTAAAGCAATATCGCCATAGACCGATTTTGCTACAGAGTTGGGTTCAAAGTTTTTGATTACTGAACCAAAAAAGGTTTCGAGCGTACGCCCTTTGATGGTCATTGGTTCGTTATCTTCACGAGTAGGATCGTAAGGACCAATTTGAATGTTGCCACCCAATTGACCTACAGTTTCCTTTCCACGAATACCAAAACGAAGACTCATGTGATTCAAAGTGGTGTCCAATGCGTGAATTGGCATCATCAATAAATCGGAACGAAATTTTCTAGCCGAATCGGCTAATTCCTGAGGTGTTACTAAAACTGACATATAATATTGAATTAGAAGAGTTTGAAAAATTAGAAGATTAAAAAAAAGTTTAGTCAGGAATTTGATTGTAAAGCACTTTTGAGGAATTCCATTTTTTGAATAAAAGTGAGTTTTCATTGCTGACCTCCTCAATGGTGTCATCGGCATCCTTAATGACAGGATTTGTGGTAGTACCGGCACCCTTTTTCAAGTTGGTAACTTGATTTTCGAGTTCCGTGATTTTCGTTACATTTGCTGCAACTGCATTTTCAGCGGCTGTGGCACGGTTCAAAGCAACTTCATTGGCTGCAACATGAGTAGATACATTGTTTTCCAATGCCTTAATTTTCGTTTCAATACTTTCAATTTGTACTTCGTTGAGAAATACACCTTCATTGTCCGATTCCAATTTGTCAACGCCAATCACGGCATTGACTTTGTCAAATTGTTTTTTCATTTCGTAATTATTTTTAGTGGTAAATAAATTTTCAGTATTGATTCTATTGGTGGGTAATCCGATTGCATTGAGTTTGGCTTCCATAGATTTCATGTTCACGATTTCGCTCGTTTTCAGAATCTCGTCCACAAATCCCATGTCTTTAGCTTCCTTGGCATTCAGCCATCCGCCAATTTTCATCAAGTCCAGGATTTCGGTGATTGACTTCCCTGTTTTGTCAGCGTACATTTGTGCAAGTACCTGATCAATTTTGTCGTTTTCCAACTTGTCCACCATTAGTTCTGCAATCAATGTTTCCATTTGGTCTGCATTCAGATTTTCCCATATATCCACTGGCGACATTACTTTGTGGATCAGATAAAATCCATTGGCTGCCATGCACACTTTTTTTGCTTTAAGGGTGGCAAGGGTTGCAGCTGAAGCATTGAATCCCATCAGGTGAATAGTTACATCACCGTGTTCCTGAATTCTGTCTGCCATTGCCAAGCCATGCACCAAACTGCCACCGTTGGATGATATGCGTGCAAGCACCGGCTTTCCTTTGAGAGCAAGTAATTTGTTGGCGACGTATTCTTTAGAATACTCGAATTGTCCAATAGAACCGTCAATATCAATTTGATAGCTTAGCATGTTTGTTGGTTTTAGGGCATAAAAAAAGTTGCACTTTGAATTTCAAAGTGCAACTTTACGGCGAAAAATTTATTTTAAAAAAGACTGAATAATGACTATAAAGCCACTAGTGGAATGGGTGGTAGCGTTGATATCCAAGTGATTTCAAACGGAATGGCTCTTAATCCTGCCGGACTTGCTTCGTTAGTGGGTGAAAATGAAATCTCAGGAAATGGCTTTGTGTTTATGCCTATCAGGTATTCATTCCCATATACATCTGTCAGTTTGTATGCATGGAACTTGTTTACTAAGCGGTTTTGCAACTCTGTATCATTCTCCTCATTATCTGTCAACATGCCAGCAATTTTACTGGTATATACCAATCCAGCATCAGTGCGCTCAGAAGTACTGCTACACGAAACTAAATCTACCAATGCCATTTCAGACCAATTCCCTATAATAGAAATTGATTTTCCCGGGTGAATGTGTTTTTTAGGGTACAAGGTTAAATCAGCAATTGAAATGAAATCGACATATTTTATACCGGCCAACGTTTTGCAGTTCATACGTGTTTATTTTACTTGTTTTGTTTGTTTTGAAAATTCTCCTAGTTCAATTAATTCATCAGTTTGTAACATTGCCCTCCATGTTATGAAGATTTCAGCGAATTTTCACACCATTATCCAAAAAGTACTTTTTCCGAGTGCGATAATAGATTTGGCTCACAGTGTACCAATGTCTTTCTTCAATACCGTGTTTCTCCATAAAAGCGTAAATGAGTGTCGCCATTTTGCAGTTTCCATTTTCCAATGATCCAACCTCTTCCATCAAGTTTTTGCGAAGCAGTGTGTAAAAACTTTCCAGCAATGCTTTTTTTCCACTTTTGTGAATGTAGTTGTAGGTTTCAGGATGTTTTCCCTTAAAAAACGGAATGGGAATGGTGATGTTACAGCCCTCGCTCGTGTCGGGTTTTTTATTGAGAGGCATTTTGCAGATTTGCTCGTTGAGCAATCGACTTTCCGGGCCATCTTTGACCAGGATTACCGGATTACCAAAAGTATGTGTAATCCAGTCAGCTAAGTATTCAGGAACTCTGAGATAAACATTGTATTCGCTCATAATGAATGTTTTAAATTGTTTTAGATTGATTTTAAATTCCGGTTATTATTCAAAAAGTGGTATTACATTGTAGCCGTATCGGGTCTGAAGTTTGTTGATTCGCTTTCCATGCTTTATAAATCCAAGAGATTTGAGTGCCATTCCGATGGTTACATCTGAAACATTGGTCATTGCATTGGTCAATTTTCTGGCTTTTCGTAAATCTTGCAAAATATCCATTGGCAATTTAAAAACGGTTTCTTCATCCAACTCAGGTATCCGGTAATATTCCTTTATCAGTTTGAATGCAGTTGTTTCAATAATATAGTTGGCA